>NZ_WXXM01000026.1:0-33434 GCF_011319235.1 Acinetobacter sp. SA01 | reverse complement strand
AAAATGCTTTTGCGAGATTAAAACATTTCCGTGCTATTGCAACTCGATTTGATAAACTAGCACGCAATTATAAATCTATGATCCGTATAGCCTGCATATTTATTTGGTGCAAAGCCAAATGAGGACACGCCCTAGTAATAGTCCAATATTATTTTTGTACCTGTTGAGGATAGTTCAAGAAATACACATCATAGTTACGGTAGTGCAATATTTGAGCATGAGGATTGCTATTTTTATAAGAGTTGGTACGAGCCAAGATCACGACAGGTTGTCCTGATTGTACTTTCTGAGCAAGATTGTTTTCAGACCAGAGATACTGTTTACGTTCAGGTTCAAACAGAAGACCATCTTTAATTTGAAATGCAGAGCTGTCGAGACCAACATGTTCCCAGTCATCCACCAGATATACAGGTTTTTGTAAATTCATCAAGAATGGCACATCGTAAAAATAATAGTTGTAAAATACGATGGTCGCATCAGGCGTTATATATTTCTGCAATGAAACTTGGGTGGCGTTGCTTTTTTGATCCAGAATTTTCACACCAAAACTGATGCTCATACATAGCACGATAACTGCAGCCAACACCAGTTTGAAATGAGAAATAAGCTGCTTTTGATAAGCAAGCATGAATAAAATAATGGAAATGATAACCGAGCCGCCAAGCCAGTACAGTTGTTCCATATTCACATTATTCAGGAACGATTTATCCTGTGCCCATACCGGTAATGTTGCAAAAGCAATACCAATAATTAGGACAAAAAATGTAGGTGACCATATCTGAAATTTATTAGCACACTGATTTTCTAGTACACCATCAACCATAGTGGCAATTAAGATCGCTAAAGGAGCAGTTGCTGGCAAAATGTAACCTACCAGTTTTGATGGTGGAATAGAGAAAAATACCGTGACAGAGATAAACCACCATACCACCAAGATAAAAATTAGCTGACCAAGTTGCTGGGTTAAAGCTTGTTTAGAAAATTTGAACTGTGAAACAAATAACCAAGGCAAAAAGCTGAACATCAAGCAAAGCAGATAAAATGGCCATGATTGCTGGTTGTTAAACTGATCGGAACTGAAGCGGCTAAATTGCTGGTCAATAAAGAAGTATTGCAGGAATGCCGGATACTTGAGATGAACCAGATAAATCCATGGCATGGCAATCGTCAGGAAAATCAGTAAACCAATTGGATGTAACAGGGATGGGATTTTTTTCCATTGCTTGGTAAATAGTACCCAAGGCAAAATCACCATACCTGGAATGAGCACACCAATTAAACCTTTGGTTAAAAAGCCTAGGGCACAGGCAACATAACCAATAAACAGAATGTACTTTTTGCCGGAAAGGGTATAGTCAGCAAAACAGAATACGGCAATTGTCATCCAGCAAGTCATGGTTGACGTACTGACTGCTACCAAAAAACAGTAGGCTGGTGACCAGAATAATAACAATGATTCCTTAATTCATAGGTGGTGTGAAAATTATGTGATTTTAATCAAAAAGATACAAATTATTATGGTTGTAATTCAGGCAGCTTGCGCCTAGTATCTGGGTAGAAGTTACTCCATGTAAGCTTCCTTAGTTTTGTCCCATACACCCCTCTGTATGGGATTTTTTTTAATCAGGGGATCGTATGAGCATGCATTCAAAAGCGTATATTTTTAGACAGCAGCAATTACTGGTAGATGACCATTTTCAGTTGCCGCAGGTAGAAAGACTGCAGCACGACCTGAACCTGTCGGAAAATGGCGAGATCATTGCCCGTGATCTGAAAGAAGATGAACCGGTGCCGGAAGGTTATCAGCTGGTGCCGATCAGACAATTGGTGCAAGTCTGGAGCAGACCACAGTTTGAACAGGCCAGCCGTGCGGTACAGTTACTGGAATGGCGCCGTAATCACCGCTTTTGCAGTAAATGTGGTCACGCCACCGAGCAGCATGCCACCCAGTATGCCATGGTCTGTCCATCCTGTGGCTATAACCAATATCCACGGGTGAATCCCTGTGTCATTACCATCATTACCCGAGGTACAGATGAAATTCTGCTGGCAAAAAATGCCCGCAACAAAACCCAGATGTACAGCCTGATTGCAGGCTTTGTTGAAGTTGGAGAAACCTTGGAAGAGGCCGTACGCCGTGAAACGCTGGAAGAAGTGGGGCTGCAAATCAAAAATATTCAATATCTAGCCAGTCAGCCGTGGCCGTTTCCTAGCAATCTGATGATGGCCTTCAAGGCAGAATATCACGCAGGGGAAATTCAGATTCAAGAAAATGAACTCAGCGATGCGCAATTTTTCAAATTTGATCAGTTCCCCGAGATTCCGTTCAAGGGCAGTATCGCCTATGCCATGATTCAGCATGTGATGCATGGAACGCCAGTTGCAGATGACAGCAAAGAATGGCTTTGAAATTTTGAACAAATTTAGTGGCGCATTCTCGCTCTTTTAAGGGCGAGTTAAGCCACTAGAAATTTAAAATTATTATATCAATCATAAAATATATAAAATGTTAATATATAGATATTATTTAGATTTTTGGCTTAGTTTTTTAGCTAAAATAGTATTGGATTCAAGTATCTAAATAGTAAATTTACTGATGATTTCAGGCGTTAAGTTTGAAGCATATCTAACTCAGAAACAGAACTTAATTCTGAGCCAGTGGATGGGTTGTGCGAGATTAGCCACATATGGAAACTCGTTGCTTTAGCTGCGACTAGTTCATTGACTTAAATAATCTTAAAAATTTTTCCGCTAGAAGTACTTTGGAAAAACATTTCAAAGCTGGGGCGAATATCTTCACCATCCACAGTAATATATTTGACATGGGAACAAGACTGACTAGCACTAAAATGGCGCTCAACCGTGGCCTGAATAGAATATTTGATACCGAATTGGTCTTTTACATTTAGATTTTGTTTAAACATTAGTTTACCTTTAATAAGATTATGGCAGAGCGGCTATTCAATTAATTAAGCAATATATTATTTTTTAAATAACTTTTTGATTTAGCTTAAATAATTGATTTAAAGATGTATAAAATGTACGACCATCTAAATTTAAATCTACCTCAATTCCCGATTCCAGCAGAACTCTTTTACCCACTTCAATTTCTTTAAAACCTTGACGTGTATTCTGCATTTTATTTAAAGGAATTAAAGAAACGATAATTTCAGTACCATTTTTAGATTTTGCAATTAATTCATTAACTTTTAACAATTTGTATCCTATTTTTATGATTTTTTTCCAATATGGAAGAACAACTTTTTCTTTAAAATTAAAAAAGCACTGAGTAGTGCTTTTTCAACTCGTATTAGTGCTTATATGGCAACAATATTGACTGCATTCGGGCCTTTTTGACCTTGAGCAATACTAAATTCAACCTGTTGGCCTTCAAATAAGGTTTTAAAACCTGAGTTGGCAATTTCACTGAAGTGCGCAAAAACATCTGGACCTGATTCTGGTTGAATAAAACCAAAACCTTTAGTTTCATTGAACCACTTAACGGTACCTTTAACAACATTTGAGTTTGACATAATAAATCCTACTGATTTTTTAATAATTTTTAGTCATTTTAGTGACTGAATATAACTTTGAAAATAATAAATAATGAAACTTAAAATCTGAAAAAAACGAAGAATTATGAATAAAACGACGATACTTAAGAGAGATTTAATGAAACAAGACTTTTTTCTAGTTAAGTTAACTATACCCTAAAAACAGGAATAATCAAGTTTTTTTATATGTATATTTAATTATCTTATTAAAAATCTAGTTATCTGACTGATTTATATATTTTATTGTAATCATAACCAAACAAAGTTAATCTAATTGGCCAATAAATTTGACCAGTAAATGAATGCGATTATATAGTTCTGTAATAATAATATTGATGTTTTTAATTTCAGGAATGATGATTTTTTTACATATGCACAAAGCTTAAGCTTATATCAGCCTTCAAATTTGACTCTATATTAATAATTACGAGATGTCAGAAAAAATCCCCCGAACCAAGGGTAGGACTAAATTCTACTCATTTTTGGTTCATAGTAGCCCACTGATTTTCCATTCAAATATTTCAAAACAAAATATGTAAATTTGAATCTCGAAGCACTACCTTAATCTGCTATAATTTGTACATCAAACTGATGTACTTATTGGTGAAAAATATGGCTAACTTAGCAACAGAAAGAATCAATGTTCGGTCAACAGTAGATGCAAAAAATGTGATTGAACAAGCTGCGAATTTATTGGGTCTCAGTGTGAGTTCCTTTATGATCCAATCCTCATTTGAACGAGCAAAAGAATTACTTAAATCTAATCATGAGTTAAAAGTGAATAATGCTGATCGTGATATGTTAATGAACATGCTTGAAAACCCACGCCCTGCAAATGATGAGATGAAAAATTTAATGAGTTTATTGGATGAAGATTGAGGTTTTACAAGCCCATCATCAAAAAAAATCATTTAATTGTGGGCAAGATGATTTAAATAAGTTCATAAAACAATACGCATCCCAACATCAGAAATCAGGAACAAGTAAAACGTATGTAGCGATTGATGACGATGATACACAGGTGAAAGGATTTTATTGTCTATCAAGTACCTCTATAGGATTCGATGTAGTTGATGCTGTTCTCACTAAACGATTACCTCGTTATCCATTACCTTGTGTGGTTGTAGGGCGCTTTGCCGTTGATCAAACAACTCAGGGGCGAGGAATTGGACAAGTGCTTTTAGCACATGCTCTTAAACAAGTTTCAAAAGTTGCTCAAATTATTGGTATTAATTTTGTTGTCATACATGCCAAAGATCAAAAAGCGATGGAGTTTTATCAGCGTTTTGGCTTTATTTCATTAACATCAAATCCATTAACATTAATATATCCAGTGAGTGAAATACCTAATTTTAATTAAAGTGGCCTACTAGCAACAGGAGTGACTGGTAGATTACGAACAAGAATAAGAGATTCAGGTTAATTTTAGATGGTCTAAAATATCCACAAGATCAAATTCTTATTTTTATAATTTTTTCAATATTCGCTTAATATTTAATCCTTAAACGAAAGACAACCCCTTGTTGACTATTATGTGCATTTGCTTCCCCATTATGTAACATCATGATGGATTTAACTATTGATAGCCCTAAACCACCAGTTTTTGCTTTGGAATGTCGACTACTATCAATTTGATAGAAACGCTCAAATAAATGATTCAAATGCTGTTTATCAATAAAAATATTTTTAGTTAACACTTCAATATCGACATAGTCTGCTGTAGATTTTGTTGTAATTACAATGTCTTGGTTTTCGAATCCATAATCAATGGCATTGATGAGAAGATTAGATAGCGCTCTTTTTAATAAATCTTCATTACCATATATTTGAATTCCTTGTTCTAACTCCAAAACAAATTTCATTTGTCTATCTTCAGCTAAGAATTCAAAATAATGCACCAATTCTGAAATAAGGTTGGATAAATCAATATTTTCTTTATCAATAATATAATCGCTGTGTTCAGAACGAGCGATGAACAACATATTGTTTATCATCTTACTGAGCCGTTCATATTCCTCAAGATGAGAATATAAAAGCTGCTCCAGTTCTTGGGGTGATCGAGATTGCATGAGCATAATTTGTGTTTGACCCATTAAATTATTTAAGGGGGTTCTTAGTTCATGGGCAATATCTTCGGAAAACCGTGCCAATTGATCATAATTAATTTGAATTTTTTCTAACATCGCATTCATTGCTGAACGGAGTTGCTCAACTTCAACGGTAGTACTTTTAGTTTCGATTCGCTGATGTGGTTGAGTGCCCTGAATTTTATGTGTTTGCTCAATCAAATTATTTAGAGATTTGAGTAAATACCACCCGACCCAACGTCCGAGCAGGCTTGCCATGACAATGCCCAATAAACTATAGAGAATCAATTTCCATAAATATTGATCTAGAGTAGATTGAGCTTCATCAAGTTGTGTGCCAGCAATCAGTTGGTAATGTTGATTATTAAAAATAACAGTTTTATAAGCCAAACGGGTTGTGGCAAATTCAGATTGATTATCCAGAAAGGTAATGGTTTTTGATTCCGCCATAGTGGGAATAGCAACTTTCAGTGGATTAATCTCAATTAAGGCGTGTTGTGGGTTTCTTAAGATTAAAAGATTATCTTCTTTCCCTAGCATATTTTCATACAGACGAGGGTGTTGAACTAAAATCTGAAAACTTGCTTGATCCTGTAAAAAAATTTCGATGCGTTCAACACGTGCAGTTAAGTTCTGATCCCGTTGTTTAGCTAATAGGTGCTGCATGTTATGATAAGAAAGTAAACCAATAGCAAAAAATACAGTGCAACAAATAATACTGAAGGAAATACTTAAGCGTGTTGTTAAGCTGAGTTGCGTTAGCTGATTTTTCATTTATTTATGCTTAAACGATATCCCATACCCCGAACAGTATGAATTAATTTTGGCTGAAAATGATCATCAATTTTGGCACGCAAACGGCGAATAGCAACATCTACCACATTGGTGTCCGTATCAAAATTAATATTCCACACCTCAGAAGCAATTTGAGATCGGGTTAACAATTCACCTTGATGTTGCATTAATAACTGTAAAAGTGAAAATTCTTTAGCGCTTAAGTCGATTTTCTGTTGGTTCCGATAAACAGTACGTTCAAACCTATATAAAACTAGATCTTCAACCTGGTAATATTCAGACTCGGGTTTTACACTTCGTCTCAACAGGCTTTTGACCCGTGCCAATAGTTCAATATAAGAAAAAGGCTTAATTAAATAGTCATCTGCACCAAGTTCTAAACCTTTAACTCGATCTAGGACATGATCTTTCGCAGTCAGCATAAGTACCGGAATTTTAGAAAATGTCCTTAGGGTCTTTAATACTTGCCAACCATCCATTTCAGGTAACATGACATCCAAAATTACTAAATCAAAGTTTTTTTCTTCAAACAACCTGAGTGCTGTTAATCCATCATGAGCAATACTGGCTAAATAGCCGGATTCATTTAAACCTTTTGCTAGAAATTCAGCAATTTTGGTTTCATCTTCAATAATAAGTATCTGCATCTAAATAATATTATATGGATTTGTCTATCCCTACATTACAAATTCGTAATCTGATTGTCATGCAATAGTGAGTTTATTTTATATAAGCTAATTTATCTCTTCATTTAGCTTAATAGAAATGATGAAAAAACTTCTATTTATTCCAGTACTTCTATTTAGTTCAATCACATATTCAGCTCCTAAAACCAGCTATGTAATGGATCTAAACCTCGCCAATCAACTGGCAACCAATGTCATGCAAGCATGTAGCATTACTGCTAAACCTGCGGCTGTAGTGGTCTTAGATCAGGGTGGCAATGTCCTGGCAAGTCAACGGCATGAAACTGTGGGCATTCATAATTTAATCGCAGCGCAAAGGAAAGCTTTTACCGCATATTCAAGCAAGGTGACTACCTTACAATTTATGCGTAATGCCCAGAAGAATGTTGATTCACAGAATTTAACCAGTTTACCTGAATTATTACTTTTAGGTGGAGGAGTGCCCGTCGTTTATAAAAGTCAGGTATTAGGTGCAGTTGGTGTAGCCGGTGCAGGTGGGTCAATTCAAGATGATCGATGCGCAAAACTGGGTATAGAAATCACACTCAAACAAATTTAAATCAATTTAATTCAGGATAAATTCATATGAACAAGTTATTTTCATTCGCTGGAAGTTTATTTATTTCAAGTTGGGTAATGGCGCAAAATCCTTTAAGTGTGCATGTACTTAACTTGGAAAGTGGATTGCCTTCACCTGATGTAAAAGTTACTTTGGAAGAACAGAAAAATGGAAAATGGATACAGATTTCAGAAGCTAAAACCAATGAGCAAGGCCGCGTAACGGCATTATTTCCAGAAAATAAAACTTTAGATAATGCAATATACAAAGTCACGTTTAAAACAGGAGACTGGTTTAAGAAAAATAAGCAAAATTCTTTCTTCCCTGAAGTTCCGGTGATTTTCCAAACAGATGGTTCAGTAAAACACTACCATATTCCATTACTGCTTAGCCCTTATGGATATTCAACCTATCGAGGTAACTAAGCTGAGCAAAACAGAAGCTCTAACTTGTATGAGATTAGAGCTTAGTATCACTTAATATAATGGTGCTTATAGGTAATAGCCCTCATTTGAGGGCTATTACCTTATTACAAAATTTTCACAATGGATTGTGATCAAATATGGTAGTGAAAATACTCATATATTCAAAATTAAATTTATAAAAATGGAGTGCATTCTCATGATTAAAATAAAAAATCATGTTCTGAATATAACGTTAGGTTGCATCTGCTTAAGTTCTACATCTGCAATTGCCTCTCCACTAATATCATCTCACGATACAGCTCATTTACCGACTGTGGCAAGTACAACCCCCGGCACTTTGTTATCCATACAAGCACAAAATACCGATCTATTTTCAAGTGCATCTCAACGCTTCTTAATTACCTATCGAAGTCGCGGCATACAATCAGAACCAATTGTAGCTTCTGGATTTATTTTATTGCCGAAAGGAAAAGTACCAAAAGAAGGTTGGCCTATTTTAGCATGGGCGCATGGTACAACAGGTGTTGCCGATACTTGTGCTCCCTCGAGTGATTATGTAGGTGGACCGGTTCATATTTATCAACAAATAGCGGCAAAAGCTTTGAATGCCTGGCTTGCTCGTGGATATGCAGTAGTCGCACCAGACTATCAGGGTTTAGGTACACCCAGTGGACATCCCTATATGAATACTCAAAGTCAATTGCATACTGTAGTGGATGCTGTAAGGGCGACTCACTATTTAAAGCCTTATAAATTTAATAAAAATTGGTATGTCATGGGGCATAGCCAAGGAGGTGCTGCATCTCTTGCTGTTGCGGCGTATGGACAAAAAGACGCACCTGAACTTAATTTACGTGGGGCAATTGCCCTTGCTCCAGGCGGTTATCAATATGAAGGAATTGCGGAATATGTGGCAACTAACTCTCAAATCAACACCAGTGTTGCAGCATTTTTTCCAATCGTTCTTCTAGGGGCGGAAGCTGCAGATCCTAATCTTGCTCCAGCAAATTTAGTTAGCTCAGAAATGGGGGAAATTCTTAATCTGGCACGTGGTCGCTGTTTATCAGAATTACAATCTGATCTGAAGCAAGCCCCTAAAACTGTCTTTAAACCGAATGTAAATCTAGCCCCTTTGACCAATTATTTAAAAAAGCAGTCTATTGAGAATATGATACCCACTGTGCCTGTTATGGTTGTTCAGGGTGAGAAAGATCAGTTAGTGGATTCACGCGGTACTTATGCCTACTATCAACAAATCTGCCAGGTAGGAAAACCTATTGCCTTTTATCCTTTGAAAGAAGGCGACCATCGTGACTCCTTAAAACAAAGTGAATTCCTGATTGGAAATTTTATTAATTCAGTGGAAGAAAGGAAATCTGTAAATACCTGCAGCGTAAAATAGTATGGTAGATCCAAGAGTTTGAACTCAAAAAACTCTTATACAGAATTAAAATTTAGCATTTCAATTTTAAATATAAAAATTTAATTAAATCAATATGATGATAAATGGTTTGTTATCACTAACTGATCAAACTTTTCTTGTAACAGGAGGTGCTGCAGACGTTTATGATCAAACCACAGAAATATCCAAGAAAATGCCAGTCAATTTCTTAACTGACTGGCATTACATCTTATAATTTATAATGAGTTTTTCAGCGATTAGATCACTACTTTATCAATTCATATAAATACACTAATTAGTGGGATTGATTTAATTCATTATCTGTTGCAGAGATAATAGATGCAAAGATTGGAACACCCACAATAATGGGGAATGAAAGGATCCATACATCAATTGTTACTTGACTTGAAAAGAAAAACTGGTTGACAAGAGCAGCCAAAATTAATAATGAAACTAAAATACTAGTGAATCGGATTACAAATTTGATAGGCATTTGCCTGTTCCTAGGTGAGTCTAGCTGTTGTTGTAAAGTATATACCTTATCTGACTGTCCTTAAATCCATAAATAGCTGTCCACTTCATTTTACGTGGACACTATCGTGATGTTGAGCAGATAAAAAGTAGGACTCAGCGAATGCTTACAGTTTTACGCTCCATTTGATAGAATTATTGTACGAACAATAAAATTAATCCAGCTTAAATTATTCAATCACAAATACTGAATTTCACCATTTTGTCTTCACGCTTTGTTCACACCCACCTAGGTTATCTTAAGCCTAGGATACAACAAGGCTAAAAAATGAAGATGCTATTCAAATCTGTTTTTGCAGCGACAGCACTTGCCATCATCAGCTTAAGTACAACGACTCGAGCAGAAACTGTTGCACCTCAGGCAGTCGATCAGGTAGATATCGAGCAGTATGCAGGCAAGTGGTATGAAATTGCGCATTTACCGATGTATTTTCAGCGTAAATGTGTCTCGAATATCTCGGCACAATATAGCGTCAATACCGATCAAACCATGCGTGTTTTGAATAGTTGCCGGATTGCCAATGGTGAGATGATCAGCTCTGAAGGTATTGCCTATCCGCAAAATAAGGGCAACAGCAAACTAAAGGTCAGCTTTTTGCCGCAAGGTTTAAGATGGATACCATTTAGCAAAGGTCATTACTGGGTATTACGAGTAGACCCAGAATATAAAGTGGCACTGGTAGGTGGGCCAAGTAACAAATACCTGTGGATTTTATCGCGTGAACCGCAACTAGATGAAGCCACTTATCAATCCTATCTGGAAACTGCAAAACATTATGGTTATGACGTGACAAAACTGATCAAATTGCCGCATTAATCTGTTACCCTTTTGCCGAACTGACCACGCTCTCTACACAGTTCGGCTTTTTTTATTTACTTCACATAAAATTCATATCTGACTGATTACACTCATCAAATAGAATAAAGACAATCGCTTGAAAGTAGGATGAGTCCATGTTGAAAAGTCTGATGCGATGGATAGACAGCTGGTCTACACCCACAACGCCCAAAACACTGACGGCTGAAAACAGCAAGATTCAGTGGCTGAGGATTTTGCCCTTTATTCTGTTACATCTGGCCTGCCTGGCGGTATTCTGGGTGGGAGTGTCTTGGTTTGCAATTGGCTTTATGCTGGCATTCTACCTGATCCGCATGTTTTCAATTACAGCTTTTTTCCATCGCTATCTGTCACACAAAACTTTTCAGACCTCGCGTCCGGTGCAGTTCCTGTTTGTGCTGATTGGCACCATGAGTGCACAGCGTGGTCCGCTATGGTGGGCGGCGCATCACCGTTATCACCACCGCTATACCGATACCTTGCAAGATCCGCATTCCTCGACGCACGGTTTTTGGTACAGCCACGTCGGCTGGTTTTTAAATGAATATAATTTTGCCACGCGTAAAGAAGTCATTAAGGACTGGCTGAAATATCCGGAGCTGATCTGGTTGGATCGTTTCAGTTTAATTGTGGTGCTGCTGACCGCGGGCGGAATTTATGCATTTGGGGAATGGCTGGCCATCACCTGGCCGCAACTCGGTACGTCCGGCCTGCAATTGCTGGTCTGGGGCTTTGTCATCTCTACCGTGTTACTGATCCATGCCACCTTGTGTATCAATTCACTGGCGCATCATTACGGCAGCCGGGATTTTGACACTGAAGATCACAGCCGCAACAACTTATTCCTGTCCATTATTACCTTGGGCGAAGGATGGCATAACAACCATCATTATTATGCTGGCAGTACCCGGCAAGGCTTTTACTGGTGGCAGATTGATGTAACCTATTACCTGCTGAAACTCATGTCCTGGTTCGGACTGGTCTGGGGAATCAAACCCATTCCGGCAAGGGTCTATGAAGTCAGTAAAATTGCTCAGGCCAGAAAACAGAAAAAAGCCGCTACGACAGGCACTCACAAAATTCAATCGAAGGAATCACCATGAAAATTGCAATTATTGGTTCAGGTATTTCCGGTCTGTATGCTGCCTGGAAACTCAGCAAAGTGCATGAGGTTACGGTCTTTGAAAAGAATAATTACTTTGGCGGCCATACCGATACTCATCAGCTGAATATAGACGGCGAACAGGTTGCAGTGGACAGTGGTTTTATTGTGTTTAACGAGCATAATTATCCGCTGTTTTGCGCGATGCTAAAAGAACTCGGGATTCAATCGCAAAGCAGTGACATGGGCTTTTCCGTGAATAATCAGGTCAGCGGCTTACAGTACAATCCTTCAAAAAAATTCTCCCTGCTTTTCCGCCCACAAAATTTTCTGAATGCTGATTTTCGCGCGATGTTGTCAGATCTGTTCCGTTTCTATGCGGCCAATAAAGATATGGATGTGGAACAGGTCAATGCACAACTCAGTATTGATGAGTATTTAAATCAACATGGCTATTCCGAAGCCTTCCGCCAGGAACATCTCTATCCGATGTGTGGGGCGCTGTGGTCCTGTCCGGTGGAACAGGCCGGACAGATTCCCTATAAATTTGTGGTGAGCTTTTTCCAGCATCATCGCATGTTACAACTGAAAGACCGACCGTTATGGCTTACGGTCAAGGGTGGATCGGCTCGCTACGTTCGTGCAATTCAGTCCCAGGCCAATATTAGCTTCCGCAAAACGGGTGTTCTCCATGTATCCCGTAGTGCCAATGATGTGCTGGTTGAAACGACACAGGGCAGCGAACGTTTTGACTGGGTTGTATTTGCCAGCCATGCTGACGACAGCCTGAAGTTACTGAAAGACCCGTCCGCGCAGGAGTTGGACGTACTGAGCAAGTTCCGCTATCAGGATAACCGCATGGTGGTGCATTCTGATACCCGCATCATGCCAAAATCCAGACGCCAATGGGCCAGCTGGCATGTGCATGTGACCCCAAGTCAGGCCACCGAACAGACCCCATTCCAGCACAGTGGTATGCACTATGGTTTCAGTTACTGGATGAACCAGCTGCAAAACCTGCAATGCAAAACCCAGGTCTTTGCCACCCTGAATCCTAATTTTGCCTTGGATCCTAAAAAAGTCTGGGTAGAACGGCATTATCGTCATCCGGTGTTTGATGCCCCGGCGATTGAAGCACAACAACGCTGGGCCGAAGTCAATGCTCAGAACCGCACCTCATACTGTGGCGCTTACTGGGGCTGGGGCTTTCATGAGGATGGGGCACGTAGCGCTTCATGGGTAGTCGATCAGCTATTGCAGCAGACCGAGCAGGCAGCTAGGAGCGCATGATGCAGATGTATCCACTGGCGATCGCCGCTGCCGAAATCCGGCATCGCCGTTACCTGCCCAAAGCCCATGCTTTTGAGACTCAGCTGACCTATCTATGGTTTGATCCTGATCAACTCTCAAGCTTTACCCAAAAATCCTGGCTCTGGTCTTCCAGGCACTGGAATTTCCTGACCCTGGATGAGCGTGATTTTCTGACTATGGAATGTGGTTCGATTCGGCAGAAGGTCGCACGTCTGCTGATCAAGCGGGAAAACTATCTGTTACCGCATGCCGCGTCCATCCGGGTTCTGGCCTTGCCACGCACCCTCGGCTTTCGTTTCAATTCCGTGGTGTTTTATCTGGTCTTTGATGCCACCGACCAATTGCTCTTTGTACTGAGTGAAATTACCAATACACCGTGGAATGAACGTCAGGTCTATATCCATGATTGCAGGCACAATACAACTGAATATGCGCCGTACCAGAGTCACCAGTTTGATTTTAAAAAGGCCTTTCATGTATCACCGTTCATGCCGATGGCACTGGATTACCGCTGGCGCTTCAGCTTCTCTGATCAGCAGAACGTGATTCATATGCAGCTGTTTGAGCAGGGCGTGCTGCAATTTGATGCCACCCTGAAATTTTCTCTGCAGGCCATCACGGTTCCTTCACAGCAGTATCGCTATGCTGTGTTGAAAGTTCTTGAACCGTTCAGGATGGTCAGCGGAATTTATCTGCATGCCTTCCGTTTATGGAAAAAGAAAATTCCGTTTTACCGACATCCTAAAAAAGAAAAAGGAAACACATTGCGATGAAAACACTGTTAATGGGAGAGCAAAGCACACTGCCAGTGATATTACATCATTTACTGAAATTGCGGCATGGTCAGCTGATTTTTAAAGGCGTCTGGAACGGGACAGTTGGGGAAAACAGTGATCTGCAGGCCGTGATTCAGGTGCATGATACCCGTCTGATGGAACTGTTGTTCCGTAATGGTGTGCTTGGTGCAGCAGAAGGTTTTATCCGCGGTTACTGGAGCAGTGAAGATCTGGTGGATGTCATCCGCATTTTGGCTCGTAACCGCGATGTACTGGACCGGATGAATCAGAATGCAGTGGCCAAGGCCAGCCAGTTGTTGTTAAAGGCTTGGTACAAATCGCGCAAGAATTCGATTGATGGCAGCCGCAAAAATATTGCCGAGCATTACGACCTGAGCAATGACTTTTTCAAGCTGTTCCTGGATAGCAGCATGATGTATTCCAGTGCGGTATTTAAAGAGCCGGGTATGAGTCTGGAACAGGCTTCGGATTATAAAAAAGAGCTGATCTGCCAGAAACTCAAGCTGAAACCGATGGATCATTTAGTCGAAATTGGCAGTGGCTGGGGCGGTTTTGCCATTTATGCCGCGCAGCAATATGGCTGTAAAGTCACCACCATCACCATTTCCAAGGCACAGTATGATGAAGCCGTGGCCCGGGTCGCTGCAGCTGGACTATCACATCGCGTCACTGTCCAGCTGAAAGATTACCGTCTACTGGAAGGCAAATACGACAAGCTGGTGTCGATTGAAATGATCGAGGCCGTAGGTGAGCAGTATTTGCCGACCTATTTCCGTAAATGCCGTGAGCTGCTGAAACCGAACGGTCTGGCCCTGATTCAGGCCATCACCATTGAAGATGCACGCTATGCCAAAGCCCTGAATACCGTGGACTACATCAAGCGCTACATTTTCCCGGGCAGTTTTATTCCCTGTATTAGTGTCATGACCCAAGCCGCTTCCGAGCAAAAACTGCGTCTCAAGCATTTGGAAGATATCGGTCAAAGCTATGCAGAAACCTTAAAGGTCTGGCGTCAGCGTTTTTTCTCGCAACGTGATCAAGTTTTAGAACTAGGCTTTGATGATAAGTTTATTCGTATGTGGGATTTTTATCTGTGTTATTGCGAAGGTGGCTTCCGCGAAGGTGTGATCAGTGATGTGCATCTGTTGTTCGAAGCCAGTGCTTATTAAGCCGAGATAAAACAGGAGGGCTGACATGCTGCTGAATTTACTGGTGCTGAATGTCTTTATCATGTTCTGTAGCTGGCTACTGGTGACCTATAACCAGCGTGCCGGACTGGTCGATGTGGCCTGGAGCTTTGGTATTGCACTCAACGTTATTATCGCGGCCTGGGTTATGGAAACTGCACCGCTGCTGGTTCGGGTATTTCTGGGCGTGTTTAGCGGCATCTGGTTTTTACGCCTGACCTGGCATCTACTGCGCCGTTATGCCAATGAAACTGCAGAAGATACCCGTTATGCCAATATGCGCCGGGCCATGGGCGATTATCAGCATCTCGGTTTTCTGGCCTTTTTTATGTTTCAGGCCGGGTTGGTGGTACTGTTTTCCTACCCGATGCTGGAGTTGCTCAATATTCCGGCCCAGCAGTGGAATGACTGGACACAGGCTACGGTATTCGTGGCAGGCATGATCATGCTACTGGCACTGATTGGGGAAAGCACAGCCGACCAGCAACTCTACCGTTTCAAACTGAATCCACAAAACCAGGGCAAAACCCTAGACCAAGGATTATGGAAATATTCACGTCATCCAAACTATTTCTTTGAATGGCTGCACTGGTTTGCCTATCCAATCCTCGGTCTGGCGGCAAGTGTTTATGAATTATGGCTGTATCCACTGTTGATGTGGCTGTTTCTATACTACATCACCGGTATTCCCTTTAGTGAACAACAGGCGCTGACACATCGCGGCGACAACTATAAAGACTATCAACGACGAACTTCAATGTTTATTCCGTGGCCACCCAAAGAGTAGGTAAATACATGGACTTTATGATTCAACAATCTTTAAAACTGATCGAAAGTGGCAAACTGCCCGATCCGGTGATTCGGACCGGCATTCGTACTTTAAGCAAAAAACGCCTGGCACAGGAAGGACGCTTCGACCCGGCACTGGCGGCACAGCGCTATATGGATGTGCTGCATATGCTAAAAAACAGCGAGATTGCCATCGAGACCGACAAAGCCAATGAGCAGCACTATGAACTGCCCACCGCATTTTTCCAGGCAGTACTGGGCAAGCGTCTGAAATACAGCGCCAGCCTATTTGAACACGCGCATAGCACACTGGATCAGGCGGAAGAAGCGGCACTAGCCAGCTATTGCCAGCGTGCACAGTTGCAGGATGGACAGGATATTCTGGAAATAGGCTGTGGCTGGGGGTCTTTCAGTTTGTACATGGCTGAACATTATCCCAAGGCTCGCATTACTGTGGTGTCGAACTCCTCGACCCAGCGCCAGTACATTCAAGAACAGGCCAATCTGAAAAAACTGGATAACCTGACGGTGATTACCTGCGACGTCAATGTACTGCAACTGGAAGCCGCTTCTTTCGACCGTGTGGTTTCGGTGGAAATGTTTGAACATGTACGTAATTACCAAAAACTGTTTGAAAATATTAGCACCTGGCTGAAAGCAGATGGCTTGCTGTGGTGCCATATTTTCTGTCACCGTTTCCTGCATTATCCGTTTGAAGTGAAAAATGAATTTGACTGGATGTCAAAATATTTCTTTAGTGGCGGTCTGATGCCTGCAGCCTCAACCTTCCTGCATTTCCAGCAGCATTTGCAGCTGGAACAGCACTGGCAATGGGCAGGCACCCAATATGAACGCACCGCAAATGCCTGGCTGGAGAATATGGACCAAAAGCAAGTCGAGCTGCAGCCCCTGTTTGAACAGACCTATGGTACAGATGCTGCAATCTGGTGGCAGCGCTGGCGAATTTTCTTTATGGCCTGTGCCGAACTATTTGGTTATGACCATGGTCGTGAATGGGTGATCGGCCACTTTCTGTTTAAGAAAAAAGTCATATAATTGAACGATGAATCGGATGGGCCAGCGGGGAATAGACCAATGTTAAGGCTGTTTAGGGACAAACGCGATCATCCTTTGGGTGAGGTGTTTAACCGCTACTACTGGCTGCAAATCGGATTCATTGCCCTGTCTGTGGTGATCGGGATTGCCTGTAGTGCCTGGGTAATCAAGGGTTCCTTGCTCAGAACTGCGCTGGAACAGGAAATGTCACACTACTGGCAGCGGCTGGAACGTAATCCAGCTGCTGAACTGCCCGACACCAAAAACCTGTATGGTTACCGCTGGAACGATGTGCCGCCGGTCCAATTTCGCCACATGCAGCTTGAGCAAGGGGTGAACCGGCATTTTGTCGATGGCAAGGAGCGCATGACCGTTTATGGTGAAAAAGACGGACAGCATGTGCTGCTGGTGTTTGGCGAAAGCAACGTCAACAAGCTGGTCTGGCTGTTTGGTCTGGCACCGCTGATGGTCAGCCTATTTGTGCTGTATAGCGTGCTGTGGTGGTGGAATCGCCGTGCGCGGCGCTATTTTTCCCCGATTACCCGCCTGGCCAATGCGCTGGAGCATATTGACTGGGAACACCAGAAAAATCAGGCTTCGCCGTTTCAGGACATCCGTACCGACTCCAATCTGGAAGCGGAATATCTCAAGCAGGCATTAGAAAAATATCATCAGGTGTTAAGCGAGTTTATTCAGCGTGAACGCGAGTTTACCGGTGATGTCAGCCATGAGCTGCGCACGCCACTGACCATTTTAAAGGGCAATGTGCAGCTGTGTCAGGCACGCTATGGCGACAACAAGTCCTTTACCCGCCTGCACAATACCATTGAAGATATGCAACTGCTGGTCGATACTTTGCTGGCTATCGCCCGCAATACCACCAATACTTTAAGTGCAGAACCGAGCATGCTATCCCAGTTACTGGACAATCTGGTGCAGGATCTGGACAGCGTTAGCCATAACAAAGGCATGCAGATTGACCTGCAAAAAGACCTCGATGAGCAGCCGCGTAAACTTTATCCATCGATGACCAAAATGGTGTTTGGCAATATTCTGCGTAATGCGCTGAACTATTCGCAAGGCACAGAAATTGATGTCATTCTGCAAAAAAACAAAGTACTGATTGCCGATAATGGGGTCGGCATTCCTTTGCCGAATAATGCCAAAGTCCAGGAGCTGTCTGGACAGCAGCTGCAACTGGAAATCAAAGGACATGGCATTGGCCTGCAACTGGTACAGAAGCTGTGCAAGCAGTTGGGCTGGCGGGTGGAGCTGTTTGACCGGCAGTATTATCTCAGCACCCATCAGGATGTTGATCTGGCGATGACTACCGGACTGATTGTAGTGGTGTATTTAAACGAGGTTTCCGCTTGAAAAGCTTAAGCATCTAAAGCGATTTTTAAACCGACACCAGATATAGTATGAATCAGCTTCTGCTCAAAAGGCTTGTCGACCATCTTACGCAGATTATAAATATGACTGCGTAAAGCATCACTTTCCGGTTCTTCATCGCCCCATAGTTCCATCATGATTTCCTGTTTGGTCAGCACTTTAGGTGAATGGCGCATCAGCAGTTTAAGCAGTTTAAACTGAATTGGTGGCAGTTCAATGGTCTGACCAGCCCGGGTCAGTTGCTGTCTGGCCGGATCTAGGATCAGATCGTGAATTTGCAGACGGCTACTAGAGACTTCACCCAGCGAACGCTTGATCAGGGCTTTGACCCGCACCACCAACTCGTTAAAGTCAAACGGCTTGACCAGGTAATCATCCGTGCCGGAATTGAAACCTTTGAGCTTATCGTCTAAGGTATCACGAGCAGTGAGCATCAGCACCGGCAGGTCCAAACCTTCTTCATGACGCAGCCATTCACACAGTTCATAACCTGAACCATCCGGCAAGTTAATATCCAACAGCAAGATATGATAGCGCTGCTGTTTCAGTAGCTGGCGCGCAGCATTCAGATTGCGGGCATGATCCACCACAAAATCATGTTCTTCCAGAAACTCGCATAAGGTAGAGGCCAGTTCATAATGGTCTTCAACCATGAGGATAAAATGTTTGGACATAGTCACGGATACTAATTTAATAATTGCTGTTTTAATTTAGCACTAAATGGCTGTGGACCAAGCCATATATTAAAATATTGCTGGGCCAGCGGATGCTGCAGCTGCCCTAAATTTTTCCGGTTGAGGGATAAACTCAGGGTTTGCGTGGCATGGCTGTATTTCAAGCGGTACAGATCACCTGATCTGACCGGACGATACAAATCGCTGATCGGATTGAAAATAGCCTGGATGTTGGGGTCTTTGACATTACGCTTGAGCAGATGTATGGCTGCACGCTTAAATGCCCATTCGGGAATATTCTGGGTATAGGAAAAGTCCATCTGGATCGTCTGCTCTTTCCAGGACTGGCTACAGTTTTGGGCAAAATAACTGGCCATACCGACCTGTTTTTGACCCACCATCAGCGGGCCATTGCCACATTGATTCAAGCTTTGCGCCTGCACCCATGGACTGAAACTACATCCCATCAGTAACGCCGTGCTGATGGCTATTTTTTGAAAGGCAGTAGCCATGAATAGGCTCCTCCGACATAAGGCAAGGAACGGTACAGGCCATTGGCCGGGTCCCAGAAATCCTGCTGGAAAATAATCTTGTTGTCCCGGTTGACCTTGATTTCACTGATGCCAAAAGAGTCCATGCTGCGAGTCGTGCCAAACATTTTAAAATCATAGGCCATATGCCAGTGCACATAGGCAGAGTCCTGATGATAAGAAGTATTTAACAGCTTGACACTGACCTTACTGACCCGTTTGTTCATGCCCTGAAAATGCTGGACTAGATTTTGCCGGGATGAAAACTGCGACAAGGTATCGTTAATAAACAGCGGATCAGCATACAGCGAGCCAGCTCGTTCCACAAAGGCTGGTGTGCCCAAAGTATTAAATGCTGAGGTAAAACGAGTGCCAATATCCAGCGCTTTGGCCTCATCCAGGGCTACCCCCTGAACAGCGCTTCTGGATTTTGCATAATCATTCGAATAACTGGAAATACTTTGACATCCAGCCAAGGCTAGCAGCGGTAAGGACAAGGCCGCTGCCATTATTTTCTTAACATGTTTCATTATCACTGCCCGTCTTAAATTCACGTATTTACTATAGATAAAGAGTCGTGAACAGAATGTGAAGAGCAAAGCTGTCCCTAGTGTTAGGATCGGGCGATTCTAACCTTTTCTTTTAAGAAAGAGGGGCTTAAAAATCATTCATCATACTCCATGATGAAAGAGAGCCCAAAATGGCACTGTATGTCCTGCTATCGGCGGGCTAAGTCCATTTATTCAGCTCGGATTAATACTTTTTCACATCGCTATTATCTTAAATTCAACTTAATAAAAGACCACAAATCAAGTAAAATAAAAGTTAGATCAATAGTTTATCTGGATGCTTGCCGAGATGAAGTTTTAAATACTGTAAATGACCTGTTGTTCAACCTATTCAATACGCTTATTTGAGATACTCTTTTCTATGGATCAATTACATCACACTAAAAACTCTCAAAATGCAGCACTGATCGAGATCGATGAGGGCATTCGGCTACATATCACTTGGGCGCAAAAAGTATTTCAATATCTCGTTTTAAAAACACCTGTCGAGCCACAATTTTCCGAGAAAGAGAGTCATTTATTGTGTCATTTTGGCAAATGGTTTCAATCAAATCACGCTAAATTTGAAAAAATCAATCCTGACAAAACCCGGGAACTGGAGCAGGCGCATTATCTTGTGCATCATCATTTGCATAATATATTTTCCAAGCTCAGAGACAATCAGTGCGTAGAGGCCGCTTTAGTCAGTCAATATCAAAAAAGTCAGAATGATCTGCTGGAACTGCTGATTTATTTTAGAACCCATTTGATTACCCAAGCATTGCAGTATGACCCTTTAACCGGTTTGGCCTTAAGATATGGAATGGAGAATCAATTCAGTACCTTGAGTCAAAGTACTAAAAAAAACCAGAAAATATTGGCGGTCGGTTTACTGGATTTGGATCATTTTAAAGAGGTCAATGATCAATATGGACATCAGGCGGGTGATGAAGTTCTTGCCCATACGGCGCAGATACTGCGTGATTCTCTTCGAGACACAGACAACATTTTTCGCTTTGGTGGCGAGGAATTTTTGATCTTTTTGGAAGTGGACAATGCCGATTCCCTGCATGAGATTATCGACAGAATTTTTCAGTCACTGCATAGCAATCCGACCCGACTAAAAAGTGGTGAAGTGATCTATATCACCGCCACGGTCGGTATTATCCACGTCGAGCCTGATGAAACCATGGAAAAAGCCATTGCAAGAGCGGACCAGGCGATGTATTCAGGAAAGCAGCAGGGACGAGACCGGGCAGTCTTTGCATGACAAGATATTTTGTAGATTGCTCGTCTGCTGGGTGTCTCATTCATAGATATAGCTAAGTTACGCTCCGCGGGCTTTCCTGAGATAAGATCCCCCGTTTATCTCTTGAATTTATTCACCATGACGAGAATTTATTCACTGATGGTTACTATACAAAATTGCTCGGAATTATAAAAAATGTATTTTTTAATTTAAGCAAGAGAGTCAATATTATTGTGTGTTAGATTATGGTAAGTTTTGAATGATTTTTAATCTATTTAGTTAGCCCCAAAAGATTATATTTTGGGGTACTGCATTGGGATCACAGAGGGAATATGCCTATCAAAAACAGATCTATTTTTATCCTTCTTGTCCTTACTGTAGTGATCATGAATATTTTTATGATCAGCTTATTGGCGTATACCTTGCACACTGCACGTGAGCACGCAGAAGCTGAAGCTCGGACTGGTGTAGAAAATTTAACATCACTGCTTGAAAAAAGCGTGAACAGCAGTTCACAAGAAATCGATTTGTCTTTGCATACGTTACAAACCTATATAGAAAAAGAATTAGATAATAAAAAACAAATAGATAATAAAGAAATTAATCTATTTATTCAGAAAGAAAAAGATTGGATCGGTTCTGTTACACAAATACACATTACCAATGCAAAAGGTCAAGTCCAATTCGCTGATCATGATATTGGCACTCAGACATCCAATTACGCAAACTATAGTTTTTTTAAACAGGCCCAACAGAAAAATACGAATCAACTGTTTGTTACTAAACTGATTAAAGATCCCAATGGCCAAGGCTGGGTTCATCTATTTGCACGACGCTACAATCAGGCTGATGGAACTTTTGCAGGCATGATTGTCGCTGCATTACCTGCCAGCTACTTTAATGATCTGATTACCGAACTAGATGTAGGTTCCAAAGGAGTGGTGCTGGTACAAGACCTGGATCTGCGAATTATTGCACGCAACCCCATACTCAAAACAGCGAATGGCCAGGTCGGTTTTGTGGGGGGACCACCGGAACTGTCTCAGCGGGTTCACTCCGGGGCACAGTCTGGCACCATTTACACACGACAAACAACCGATCATGTTCCACGTATAGGGAACTTTCGTCGACTAAGCAGCATGCCTATTTTTGTCGTTGTTGCCTTTGGTGAAAAAGACTACCTAGCACAATGGTATGAGGACCTGATCAAAGCCGTTTTGCTGGGCTTGCTTTTCCTTCTAGTGACCACGATTGCTGCCTGGTTACTCTGGCAGCAAATCCGGGCGAACCTATTGGCCAATCGTCGTAGCCGGATGCTGTTGCGTAATGCACAAGATGGGATCCATGTCATAGATCGCCAAGGTCGGCTGCTTGAAGGCAGTGATTCCTTTTTCCGTATGATCGGCAGTACTCCGCAGGCAGCCGTGGGCAAAACACTGTGTTACTGGGATAGCGGCTATGATCAGACAGAGCTGCAAGACCTGATCAGCAGAGGGATTTCTACGCCTGAAGGCATTCGCTTCGAAACATTTTACCAGAATGCACAAGGTGAGCGTTATCCGGTAGAAATCAGTTCGGTCTTGGTGCATCTGGATAATGACGATGTATTTTTTTGCTCGGCACGTGATATTACTGAACGTAAAAAAGCTGAAGAAAACCAGCGTATCGCTGCAACGGCATTTGACTCCCAGGTGGGAATGCTGATTACAGATCCGCATATGCTTATTTTACGGACCAATCGTGCTTTAACCGAAATTACCGGTTATAGCGAACAAGAGTTAATTGGTCATACGCCTAAAATCCTGCAATCCGGCATGCATGACAAAAACTTCTATGCCACCATGTGGAAACATATTCACACAACCGGATCCTGGCAAGGTGAAATCTGGAATAAGCGCAAAAATGGTGAACTGTATCCACAGCATATCTTGATTGCCGCTGTACGTGATAAGAAGGGCCAAACCACGCATTATGTGGCGTCCATTACCGACATTTCTGCCTATAAAGCTTCAGAAGAAAAAGTACGCCTGCTGGCATTCTATGACTCTTTGACCAAATTACCCAACCGTAGCCTGTTTTTGGAACATCTTGAACAGAGCATGAGAGAGGCAGAAAATAAAAAACAGCTCGGCGTAATTTTGTGCATTGATCTGGATAATTTTAAAGCTTTAAACGATACCGAAGGTCATGAAACTGGAGACCGGTTATTACAGCAAGTTGCCACTCGTCTGTTAAATTGTGTAGAAACAAATCACATGGTTGCTCGACTTGGTAGTGATGAATTTGTTGTGCTGCTTGATCAACTTGGCACATCTGAAACCGAGACGATTCAACAAGCGGAAAAGACGGCAAAACGTATTTTACAGGCACTGGCTCAACCCTACTTTTTCGCAGACTCAGAATATCGTAGTTCTGCCAGTATCGGGATCAGCCTGTTGGGGCTAAAAGCATATGAAAATGTGCAGGATCCGATTAAACGCGCAGATATGGCGCTGTCTGAAGCAAAAAATTATGGCCGGAATACCTATCGCTTCTTTGATCCGTTGATTCAATCTCAGGTTCAGGAACGTGCTGAGATTGATGCCGGATTACGTCAGGCACTAGAAAAAAATCAGCTGGTGCTATTTTACCAGCCTCAAGTCAATGGTGCACAACAGGTGACTGGCGTAGAAGCCTTGTTACGTTGGCAGCATCCAACCAAAGGGATGATTTCACCTGCGCGTTTTATTCCCGTTGCAGAAGAAAATGGTTTTATTATTCCACTGGGCCATTGGGTATTAGAAAGTGCATGTCAACAATTGAGTGACTGGGCCAAGTATCCGCAAACTGCTCAGCTCAGCATGGCTGTAAATGTCAGCGCTAGCCAGTTTGCCCGTGATGAATTTGTTCAAGACGTGCTCGATATTCTGGAACGTACCCAGGCTCCTGCACATTTACTCAAGCTTGAACTGACCGAAAGTGCCTTAGTGATGCGGGTAGAAGACATTATTGAAAAAATGACGATTCTTAAACGTTATGGAATAATGTTCTCTCTGGATGATTTTGGTACAGGCTATTCTTCTCTCACTTATTTACAACAAATTCCGATTGATCAATTAAAGATCGATCAAGGTTTTGTTCGTAATATTGTGATTAGTGCCAATGATGCTGAAATTGCCAAAATGATTATTGTCTTGGCAAAAACTTTGGGTATTTCTGTACTTGCTGAAGGGGTAGAAACCGAAGCTCAACGCGAGGTATTGGAAAAACAGGGGTGTTACCATTACCAGGGCTATCTGTTTGGCAAACCGATGCCTATTGTTGGGCTTAAGCAGTATCTATTGTCTCAGCAAACCCGGCATTAAAATTAAATAGGATCATCATTCAGGTAATCACCAAGCTTAAAGTCGGGGATTAGACCATTGTAAAAGAATTGCGGTTACTTGCTCATGAAGGCAATTGCTAAGCCCTAAAGTGCAATAAAAGACATCTACCCAAAAGAAGGGTGGCAGTACAGTCTTTAAAATTTGATATATAATGCGATTTATTTCACATATTAAACCAAGTATATTAGTATAGATTAATTTCTCCACAGAAATAATCTTGAAGTTTTTCAGCCTGCATCCTCCCCAAGATGCAGGTTTTTTTTGTTATTTAGTAGATAGTTAAAAATAATCTTAAAGTTTTCGCTTGCATGCTGACCTTCTCTAAATGGGTTCTCTTGATCTCATTTTGTAAATATTGGTACTGCTGCAGATTATTTGGGTCAGTAAAAACAAGCTGATCATTTTCGATAGTCCATTCTTTTATCTTAAGCAAGTTCAACATCTCTCTCTTTGAAGCTAAATTTTTCTTTTCTAATGCTAAAATCTGTTCCTGAGATTTGACATATTGAGAAAAAAACTTATCAAAATTCTGATGAAACTGATCTGTCTTTTTATCCGTTGATAAGTCAATTTGATTAGCATAAATAATTAACTGATCAAACATATTTGATTTTTCTTGATACATCTTTATCATAAGTAAATCGGCCTGATTTAAAATTGACTCTGCCTCAGGACTTTGTTGCATAAACCTCTGCTAAAGGCTTCTTCAGCAATATAATGCTCAAATGAATAAGCCTGCACTTAAAATCTATCGTACAACCAACTGGTCCTCCTACATTTAATCAATCGAGGGAATCTCTCGATTTGGTTTGATCCTACTACCGAATGTTATGCCCAACCACAAGGCAAACAAGGACGAAATCAAACTTACTCCGATACAGCAATTCAATGCTGCCTCATGATGAAATCTCTATTTCGGCTCTCTTTGCGCATGGTGACAGGCTTTGTTCAAAGCCTAACAAACTCTGTGGCTTGAATTGGACAGCACCCGATTATTCAACTCTCTGTCGTAGACAAAAGCATATCGATATTTTAATTCATTATCAAAAAAGCAGTGATGGACTTCATCTACTCGTCGACTCTACGGGTTTAAAATTTTTAGGTGAAGGCGAATGGAAGAGTAAGAAACATCAGCCTGAATATCGTCGCCAATAGCGTAAATTACATATTGGGATCGATGCTGAAACCCTACAAATATGCGCGGTTCAGCTGACGACGAATAATGTCAGTGATTCACCGGTGCTCGGTGATTTACTTGATCAGATCCCTGAAAATGAGCGAATTGATTCGGTCTATACGGATGGGGCTTATGACATAAAATACTGCAGGCAAATGATTTCCGATCGGAAGGCTCATGCGGTGATTCCACCTAGAAAGAATGCCAGACCATTGAAGGATTCAAGAGCCAGCTCAGCTGAGCGAAATGAACTACTGAAAACGATCAAACATTTAGGCAGGACCATCTGGAAAAAATGGTCGGGCTATCATCGTTGAAGTTTGGTGGAAACCAAGATGCATTGCATCAAATTATTAGGAGATAAGCTGACGGCAAGACATTTTCAAAGCCAGGTCAATGAGATTCATGCACGTGTGGCGGTACTCAATCGGTTTACGGAATTAGGCCGACCTCACACCCAAGTTGTCACTTAAATTTGAATGGCTTGGAGTAAATCCAGCTTTTGAATGTTTATGCAAAAAAGCCCACTCATGGTATTACTTGCTTTTTAAGTCGTATTTATGCTTCGTTATATGAATATCAATAAGATGCTAGAATAAGCTAAAAATTCAAATCATAAAATCATTTGTTTAAGCAAGATTCAGGTTAATTAATATTTATTTTTTCAATGTATAAATATTATAGTTATTAGGCTTTTAATACAATTTTATTGCTAGTGACATAAATATTTGTATATGTAAAAATCATAAAACTTGTGATTTTTTCGTGAATGATTACCTAATTATTACTATATTCATAAAAAAATTAATAATTCAATTCTTTACATAAATTATTGAAAAACATATTTTTATATCTGTAATGACTTATGATTAGTTTATCTCACAAAAACTAATACCTTCTTATCTAAATGGATTTAAAAATAATTGAAATAGATACTTAACATTGCTTTATTTCAAACAAATTTGATCCAAATATTACTGGAATTAAAGATATGAAAAAAAGAGTGATCACTTATGCACTCGCTTCAATAAGTTGCTTCCTGCTAGCTGGATGTAATACGAGCTCTCAAAAGAAAGAAAATTTTCTTCCAGTTTCTTCTGGCGATACAATTATTCTAACTAGTGACGGTTTAATTACATCAATTAATCGAAATACCCCAAACATTATTGTTTCTTCTACTAAAATTCGAATGCTAGAACCAAATGATCAACTGGTGGGAATTGACTATAGACCTAAGGATGAAAAACTCTATGCCCTTGGATTGCTTGGTAATCTATATACTTTGAATCCGAATACAGGAATTGCCACATTTCTTCGAAAACTCACAGCTGATCCAACAGACACTGTTGATGGGAATGCACCTTTTAGCAAAATCTTAGGTAATGCTAATTTAATTAGTGTAAATTTCAATCCTGTTGCTGATAGATTACGTGTTATCACTAATACAGGACAAAATTTAAGGATTAATGTTGATACCGGCGTAACAATTACTGATGGCGTAATAAATCCCATAGAAAGTAATCCTGTTATTGTTGGGGCTGCTTACACTAATGCTTTTGCAGGAACCGCAACGACCAAGCTATACAGTATAGATCAGACATCTGGGCGTATTTACTTACAAAATGCAAATGCTGGAACTTTAGGGAATTCAGCTGCATTATCGAATACTATAACTACAGAAGGTGGTGGTTTTGATATAGACCCTATCAATAATATTGGTTACGCTGCATTAAAAGTTTCAGATGGTTATAAACTCTATCAATTGAATTTGGCAAATATTGGTACAATAAATAATGCTGTTTTTAATACTAATGACCTAGAAAACTCTTATACAGCTAGTGGAATACGGGGTATAGCCTTAAAACGTGCTAAAGATGCGACTGCCGAAGGAATTGGTTTAAGTAGTAATAATAAATTAATACGTTTTGCTTTAAATAAGCCTAATAGGGTAACTGAAAAGAGTATCACAGGCTTATTAATCGATGAAAAGTTCATTGGTATTGACTACAGATTCAGAAGCACTACAGAGCTATCTGGACAACTATACGGTTTAACAAATAAAGGTAACTTATATACAATTAACCCTGAAACAGGGGAAACAAATTTAGTAAGTACTCTAGTAGCTGCAATGAATAGTACATTCACCAGTTTAGACGGAACAGCTTTTGCTGTAGATTTTAATCCTGCTGCTGATCGTTTGCGCGTAATTAGTAATACTGGACAAAGCCTTAGAATTAATGTTGATACAGGGGAAACTATCCAAGATAGTTCCATTAACGGTATTCCTGGTGCCATAATTAGCGCAGCAGCTTATAGCAACAGTTTTAAAACAAGTGTGACAGGTTTAGGTACAGAACTTTTTGATCTTGACCAAACCAATCACATCTTAGCCAAACAAGATCCACCAAATACAGGATTACTTAACCCAATTGGTGGGTTAGGTATCAATTTAGGTTTAAATAACGGTTTTGATATTGTTGGTGGAGACAATGGCTATGCTTTAGCTTCAATTGCTAATCCTTCAGGACAATCTGTTTTATATCGTATAGATCTTAGTACACTAACAACAAGTGATAATCGTGCAAAACCGGCTATTAGTGTGGATGGAAATCCAAATATTGCAGCCTCTACTATAGGAACTGAACCACTCATTGATATTGCACTGTTACTCAAATAGATAATTATTTAGATATTTTTTAGCGTAGGTTCTAACTTATATACGAATCTACGCTAATAAAATAATTGAGATTAATAATCCTTACAATCTTGATCAGTTCACCCGAAGCAATCACTGTCATATTGGGGCTTATATGGATATTTCAAGCGTTTTGATCGAGAAATCCATAAATCAGGCTGCAATCATCCAGGAACGGGGCGTTTCTACTGAAATATTGAAGCCATGAACGCTGGTTAGCTTTTCATAGGCTAAAGTTGGCCCGAAACCATGGAATTGCTCAGCAACCATATTGAGGCACTTGAGTCTGAGTTCTTCAGAAAGCTTTGAATTACTGGTTTGGCCACGACCGGCATGGGCTAATGCAGCTGGACTTTGAGATTTGTATTTTTGCAATAAGCGTCTGAGTTGACGTTCTGAAATATGCAGTAGCTGAGCAGCCTGGGACTGGGTTATGCGTTGATCGCAGATTTCTTGCAAGACCGACAATCGTTTAAGTTCTTTATCCGACATAGACACCAACATATCAAACCGTCCGCTTCGATAATCGCAAAAGTGCGTATTCTAAAAGCGGACATTTTTATTGGTGAGAATATAGACACTTTAAATGGTTTCTAACATGAGCGTTTCTTATAGGGTGTATTATGTTAATTTGCTTTTACATCTTTAGAGCATAAGGGATGTGAACTTGATTCAAAGAAAAATAATTCTAATTGAGGGGTTCTCCTCAATAAACGTGCTTCAAAAAACTTTATAAGTCTTTCTTTTTCATATTCATGTAGACCTGAATAAATAGAAATTGCTACATACGTCAGCTTTTCATTTGAAATAATAGCATCGACTAAATGTTGATCATAAGTGGGATCAAGACCTTGACCTATTACAACCAAACCATCTTTTATTTTTGATAATTCTTTATAACAAAAATTCAAGTAACTATTTGATTCTATTTTACTTAATTTATATTCGCTAGTCCCTTCAGTAATAAACAAAGGGAGTACTGTATTTAGTTCAGTAAATTTATAACTATCAATTTCTGGTAAATTATCTGATGCACCAAGTAATTTGTGAACACCTGATGCAAGATTAGTTTGAAGATGCAAAGCACCATGTAAATAATAGAAGGCTGTGACTCTAGCTGGATAAAAAACCTTTACGTTTCTAGAATCAAATGTATTATTGCTCCAGAAAAAATCGACTTGTTTATTAGAAGAGATAGTATTAAAAACACTCCAGTAAGGAATCAAGTCATAACAAGTCGTAAATACTTTTCTAAAATTAGTTAGTTCTTTGCCAATAATTTTCTTTTGCAATTTATAAAAAGGAATATGCGTTGAATGCACTGTATTAAAAAGATTTTTTCTAACATTATCATATAGTTCTATGACTTCTTCAGTATTCTCTCCCAAAGATTCCTTTACAATGGCTGTTGTTAATAATGCTTTTAATACTTCTTCAAAATTTGTAGTTTTTAGGTCCTTAAATATTTTTAAGACTGATTCTTTTAAAATCGGCTCAATCATTTTTTCTTGAGAAAAATTGAGCAGGGACGTATATGAATAATTTTCCCAAATATTACAACTAAAGCCATTGCCCAGTAGCAAATTATCCCAAATATATTCTTTACCCAATATTTCTTGCCATGTTGAAATCATATTAATTAATTGAAAAATAATAATTTTATAATAATATTTTATAATACAGCCTAAGTAAATAATCTTCTATTTAACATAATGACTGTTATGCAAAATTAATGGATTTTCGTATATAGTACTTGTATATTGTATTCGATCGAATACAATATGGTGAGAAGAGAGGGAATCCTCATGATTGAAATTAAACGTCTACCAGAATTTGATGAATGGTTAGATGGCATTAAAGACAATATGACCCGTATTCGCTTGAATCGTCGATTAGACAAGGTTCAACGTGGAAATTGGGGAGATATTAAACCTCTCCAAGATGGTGTTTGGGAAATGAGGGAATTCTTCGGTTCTGGATGGAGGATGTATTACATCCAACATGGTGACGTAGTGATTGTAATGCTTGGTGGCGGAGATAAATCAACTCAACAACAAGACATCGATCGTGCAGTCAAACTATCGAAAACATTGGAGGATTAAAATGGTTAAAGTCGCTGATTTACCAAGTTTTGATATGGCTGAGTCACTCAAAACTGAAGAAGATATTGTGATGTATCTCAATATGGTTCTTGAAGAGAATGATCCAGCTGAATTAGCTCATGCACTTGGGGTGATTGCCAAAGCTCGTGGTATGACTCAAATTGCTAAAGAAGCAGGAATTGGACGTGAAGCACTGTACAAAGCTCTACGTCAGGATTCAGCACCACGTTTTGATACGATTAATCGTGTAGTGAATGCTTTAGGCTTAAAACTCACAGTACAACACGTATAAGACTTTAAAAAAATATAGTAAAAATGGGAGATGAAAGCTCCCATTTTTAGCTCTAATTACTAATTTTCTTTATTACGATTGTATTTACTAGTAGGAAATACAATACTATTTTCTTTAGTGTGAACAACATTAATTAGCTTAGCTAGTTCATCTGCTTTTTTTTTCAAAAGTTTCTTTACTTTCGAATTTTTGTCTTAATATTAATGGAAATAGCCCAATTTTTATTAACTTTATTTCATTCTCTAATGATCCCCAGTTTGAGGAAACACTCCAAGGATCATTAATATCAATAAATATTTTTTTTCCTTCAACATCATCGATTGCATACAGTTCATGCCCATATTTTTCTGAATACTCTTCCTCCTCTATGTCCCCATGATAGGAAATTGATGAAGAATGGCATAGATGCAAAGCACCTGAATGAATGTGAGCCAAAGCTTACAGGTCTGGCCACTTTTTATCCCCAGAGTTGTCCGCAGAAATTGGGGATAATTTAAGCAAGAGCTGAATTGATAACGCTGAGAAAAATGACAATTTGGTTAAATTATGATCAATTTTATTGACAAGAAGTATCAGGATTGATTAAAAATAAACCAACTTGTTTCCAAGTCGGTTTTTCTGTTTTAGAGGTCGGTCAATTTTTTTAACTATATGAAAAATAATAATATTCTAAAGTGCTGTTATTCACCAATTAAAATATCTATGCGATAAATCATTTAAAATGTCCTGTTTTTAACTGCAAGAGTCAAGCACAGGATTTAAATTTCTTTGTTCAATAACTACTTTCTGAGCTTTACGACTTGGCATACTTTTCTTGGCACGGGAGCGTTTATTCTGTTTCTCCAACCCTTCGTGTTGCTGTTGAATATGAGCTAGGACTGCGCCTAACCGTTTATTCTCAACCACTTCATTCTGCTGCAGTCCAGCCAGTTTATTGAAGATGCTGTAGTTGATCTTCCGTCTTTCATGCATGATGGCCACAGTACCATCCGGGTACTCCAGAAATGAAATGTATTGCCCAACAAGTTTGTAATTCAGTGCTATTGGCTCAAGCATATAAATACACTTGTCATACGTGATGGTCAGGTTCTTTGTAACTTTACGCGGTTCCTGCCAGGTAAAAATATCATCCAGTTCGAAATTAGATTCTGTTAATGGTCGATGCAAGTTCTTGGAATTTCTCGCACACTTGGCAAACTTCTGATTGAACTGCTCAATGAAGCAGGGCAGCCAGGCATTGGCTTCGGCAATCGAGCAGATGCTTTCCAGGCGCATCTCCTTAATCAGACGGTCCTGGAGTGTCCTGTTGGCACGTTCCACACGACCTTTGGCCTGTGGCGAGTTGGCAAAGATAATATCAATGTTTAACTCATTCAGAATCCGTCCAAATTGCGTGATCTGGCTGTCCTGGCTGGATCTCTGATTGACTCTGAATACCGAATGTTTATCACTGTAAAAGGCCAGAGGTTTGCCGTATTGCTCAATGTAGGCTCTAGTCGAAAGCATATAATCAAAGGTGGTTTCAGCTTCACAAAAGCGCAGATGCAACAGCTTTAAACCAGTAAGCAGCATTTGGCGGCACGTCCTTCGAACCAGTCATGATATGAGCCATCAATCTGGATCAGCTCACCGAAGCAATCACGATTATAACGTGGCTGATATGGACGCTTCAGGCGCTTGGATCGAGGAATCCAGAGACCATTTGAGTCATCCAGCGCCGAACCGTTTCTACCGGAATATTCAGGCCAAACATGCTGATGAGCTTCTCATGCGCCAAGGTTGGGCCAAAGTCAAGCAAATGTTCAGAAATAATGGAAAGGCATTCTGATTTTAACAGGTCATCATGGCGATGAGGGCCAGGTTGACCACGACTGGCATGTGCCAGGCCTGAAACACCATCTTGATTGAACTTCTGCAATAACCGAGTAATTTGGCGGGTTGAAAGATTCAGAATTTCTGCAGCACGGACTTGTGTAATACGTTGATCTCGAACGTCTTGCAGAACCGCAAGACGTTGTATTTCCTTGTCAGACATAGTGATCAGCATCTCGATTCATATCCAGCCCATGATGTTGATGTGCATCATAGACCAGACATTTTTATTGGTGAGAATACAGACACTTTAAATGGTTTCTAACAGGTCTTGTTATTCCTAAGTAGAAATGTCCTACCTTAAAACCAAATAGAAATGTCCTATACAGACATTTCCAAGTCAAGTACAGGATTTAGATTTCGTTGTTGAACCGCTGTTTTCTGTGCACGTCTACGTGGCATAGATTGGGAACGATTGC
>NZ_WXXM01000025.1:0-34051 GCF_011319235.1 Acinetobacter sp. SA01 | reverse complement strand
CTGATCCAGAATGCCTCGTAATCTAAAAAAAATTTATCCCATAATCCCTTACTTGCCCAGCGATTAAAGCGATTGTAAGCAGTTTGCCAAGGGCAAAGTTCTTGAGGAATATCACGCCATGTCGCACCCGTACGTAGTTTCCATAAGATGGCTTCCATGATATTTCTACTGTTTTTTGAACAGTAACAACCGTGTAATCGCATAGTATCTTGAATTTGCTGCCAAATATCATCGGTGAGAAGAGTACGTGCCATTGAAAAAATATAGAAATGAAAAGAGCTTAAAGGAGGATTTTAAGTATTTAAAACCAATTCTTCAAATGAGGACACGCCCTAGTATCCTAGACAAATTTTATCTGAGCTACCTTATGTCTAGGATACTGGGAGCAGTCCAATTTGCAATAGTGCAAGTAGTTTGATTCATAGTGCTTCACCCATCAACCATATTTTAAATGCTACCAGTTTTGGCATATTCTGACATTCTTCTCGATACACTATATGATAGGCCAATGCGGAAGAGCATTTCATTTCTGGATATAAACGCAGCAAACGTCCTGTTTTTAAATCATCTGCTGCCATGACACTTCTAGCCAAAGCAATTCCATGTCCATCTATAGCTGCCTGTAATACCGCAGCCGAATTATTGATTTTTAACCCTCGCTGGGCCTGTTGATTACTAATCTGATTGTACTGTAACCATGTATTCCAAGTGGTAAACCCTGAATGGGAATCCATGGTTAAATCATGGATTAACGGTAGATTTAATAAATTCTTAGCGTATTGTAACTGTTGCTGATATTTTTGATAAAAGGCTGGTGAGCAGACTGGAAAAACCTCTTCATCCATTAATTTCTCTGCAACTAATCCCGGCCAGTTCCCCTGCCCATATCGCACTGCAATATCAATTCCATGACGACCAAAATCCACAGGCTTTAAATTGGTATCCAGTCGAATATCAATATCAGGATAGGCTTGTTGAAAGGTATCAATTCTTGGTAGTAACCATTTCGCTGCAAAGGCTGGACTAATCGCAACGGTTAACACTCCTGTCGAGGTTTGAGCCTGTAATTTTTTCATTCCAAGTGTCAGCCTATCAAACCCAGCATGAATATCAGGCAAGGCCATCAAGGCTGCTTCAGTTGCCATTAAGCGGGCCTTCCCCCCTGTGCTTCGCTGAAACAGGGTTATACCCAAACAACCTTCCAGACTTTTAACCAGTTGCCCAACTGCTGCAGGGGTAACATTCAGCTCGGCAGCAGCAGCCGAAAAACTGTGATGCCTGGCACTGGCTTCAAAAGCCCTTAATGCATTGAGATATACAGGTGTTTTCATTTTAAAGATTTTCTATCAATTATTAAAAGATTATCTCGTTTGTTTATATAAGACATGAATCATAAAATCAATCCATATAAGCGATATACAGCATGCACATGTCAGGGCAAAAATTCAACTTGATAAAGGATCTTATCATAATGAATAGATTTTCTTTGAAAGTAGCGATTGTTACTGGCGGTGGTTCAGATATTGGTAAAGAAATTGCAATGGATGAGACAAAGCATGTTGATTAATGCTGATTTTTCCCAGATGGCTGTGGTTAAACCCAACGATTATCAATGGATCAAATCACCTCGTGGTGAAGTTGAACGGGTCATGCTGGATCGAGTGGGGAATGAAACTGCCCGTGCCACCAGTCTGGTTCGTTATGCACCGCAAACCATGTTTCCAGAGCATGAGCATCCTTTAGGTGAAGAAATTTTAGTGCTTTCAGGAACATTCACTGAAAATGGCCATCAGCATTATCCATCAGGCTGGTATTTACGTAATCCAGACGGTTCAAAACACACCCCATCCAGTGAAAATGGTACGCTCATTTTTGTCAAACTCATGCAAATGAGCAAAGATCATACCGAGACGATACGTATCAATACTCAGGCGTCTGAAAACTGGAAAACAATCGGTCAACGTCTGATTTGTCCCTTATATGTATCTCATAATGAACATACCTATCTCGAAAAACTTAAACCACATCAAAACTTTGATGAATACAGCTTGAAGGGTATAGAGCTTCTGGTTATACAGGGTGAATTGATTATGAACGGGGAAACTTTTCCTGCAGGTTCATGGGTTCGTTTACCAATTCAAAGCAGTCAGCACTTTTATGCGAGTGCAGCAGGTGCAACGCTGTATGTAAAAACAGGCCACCTTTCCTCTGCGCAAAATTTTGTGGAGCAGCAGTCATGATACAGACCAAGATTGCCATTATTGGTGCAGGGTTAAGTGGTTTATATGCTGCCTATTTGTTGGAACAAGCCAAAATCACAGACTATATTGTACTGGAAGCAAGAGATCGTTTAGGCGGTCGTGTGTATTCAGAGCAGGGATTTGATTTAGGGGCAACATGGATTTGGCCTGAACTCAACCCTGAACTCATGCAACTGGTTCAACAACTCAAACTTCCCTTTTATGAACAGTTTGACACAGGTAGGCTCGTCTTTGAAAAACAACGGGGAATAGCACCGGTACAGTTATCGAGTCCATGGGAATCAACGCCATCGATTCGCCTTGAGGGAGGAATGAGCAGCCTGATTCATGGTTTAGCCCAACAGATTCCTGCACAAAAAATTCTGACTCAACAACAGGTCACACATATTACCCAACAGAAACATGAACGTATTCATTTAACCAGCCAAGACCAAGTCGGCAGCGAAACGCGTGTTGAAGCGAATTACGTTCTGATTGCCCTAGCACCTCGCCTCACTGCTCAACGGATTTTATTCTCCCCAGCCTTGCCTTCATCTCTATTGAGCCAGTGGAACAAGACCGCTACATGGATGGCACCTCATGCCAAGTATGTAGCAGTTTATCCTGAAGCATTTTGGAGAAAACAGGGCTTGTCTGGTCAAGCCAGTAGCCATGTAGGTCCTATGGGTGAAATCCATGATGCATCTACATCTAACGGTTATGCTGCATTATTTGGTTTCTTGGGTATTCCTGCAAATGTCCGCCAGAAAGTCAGTGAATATGAGCTTATGGCACATTGTCGGGCACAACTGATTCGCCTGTTTGGTTTAGAGGCGGCAACACCCGAAGATGAATATATCAAAGACTGGTCAACAGATATTTTCACCGCTACCGAAGAAGACTGGAAAAACCCTGCTAGCTCTCATGGAATGGCACCTGAAAATACCCCGAATGACCATATTGGGACAAACCGTATTATTGGGATTGCCAGCGAATGGTCACGACACTATTCAGGCTATTTGGCAGGGGCAATTGATGCTGCTCAGGTGGGTATTCAGCGTATTCAACAACACGTATGAAATACGATAGCTCATTTTGCACAAGATCTAAAAAGTCATATAGGTTAGCCGGTTTGGCAACTTGGAAATGGTTGAATGAAACATTTCCACTGAAACAGGCACAGCAAACTTATTCAAGAATGAAATCTGGTCAAGTCCAGTTTTGGGTTGTACCGACTGTATACCAAAACTCTCATTCGTTGCTTATTCACCAAAAATTTAGGTTTCGCTCTTATGCTGCAAAATACCATGCACCGTCAGGTTTTATCCTGGCCAGCTCACAATCTTTATTCCAGACCGTTTCAGTGATGGTGATGACGATTGGTGGTTTGGCAGGTGCCAATACCCCGACACTTGCCACACTGCCGATGGCACTGTTGCAAATAGCCGCTAATGGTAAGCTAAATCGTTTTTAGTTACAGGTTAAGCATATGAATCCCTTCCATGGTCGGCATTTTCAGGGCGAAATCATTTTTTTGGCTGTACGCTGGTATTGTAAATATGGCATTAGCTATCGTGAACATCAGGAAGTGCTTTATCACGGTTAAAACAGGAAGGAAAATGTCCGCCCACCCTTGAGCACAGGCAGATTAAATATCACAATAACGTGATTGAATGCGATCATGGTAAGTTAAAGCGGATCATTAGTGCCATGCTGGGGTTTAAATCCATGAAAACAGCTTACGCTACCATTAAGGGCATTGAGGTCATGCATGCACTACATAAAGGTCAGGCTTCGTCATTTTATTATGGGAATTTTCAGGGTGAAGTGTGTCTAATCAACAGGGTGTCTGGTCTCTAAGCTTTTTTTAAAGGGAGATCATCGATTCAGATTCCTATTTGCAACAGTGCCCAAAATAATGATGCTATAAGCTTTCTTCAATAAGATTAGATAGGGAAACAGATGCAGAATAAATCGGGTAGGGAATTACAAGTATTGGGGCAGCTCAGTAAGATTTTACTCACGGTTGCTCTGATTTTTATTGCTTGGGTATGGTTGCTGCATTTTCCTTGGTCGTGGGTTTTGAATACAATGATTGTGATGGAGATATTTGCCGTAGCTTTTGTACTGTTGTGCGAATATCAAGGTCGTGAGGTCAATGGAGCAAGTGGCTGGATTAGCTTTGCTTATTTGATCTTACATGCCTATGTAGCAGTGATTTTGGGAGTAATGCGCTTATTGCTTTGGTTATGGCAGTATGTGTTTGCTTATTTCTTTTGATGAGAGCTGCTTTAAAGAATTAATACGAGTATTTTTTATAATTTTTGGCTGAATATTAGTAAAAATAATTAGCACAAACGTAAGCATCCAGTGAACCATAACTTTTTTCTTTCGGTTTAAAAACCCAATGATTCAATTATATTGCACTTAAGTCTAAGAATAAATGCAGCACATATAAGACCCAGTTTCAGAAAAGAATGCTAAGCTGAATATAGCAACTTATAGGTTGATTTTTAAACCAATTTATTAATTTTTTGATGCTAATTTTTAATAAAAATGGGATTGCTTTACCTGTAAAATTATAACATAAATTTTTATAAAATTTATTAATTAGCAAAGACTTAGTAGTTATTAAGTTAGATAGAAAAACAGCAATGACTAGCTATAATGAATATAGAAGATAAGTTTAACAAGACCATTAAAATAGGAGTCAAATCTATGATTTATGAAGTATCTGGAGATATTTTACTGAGTAATGCACGTGCAATTGCCCACGGTGTTGCACCAAATGATAACTTTGCAACAGGTTTAGCTTTAAGTCTGCGTGAATACTGGCCGGCCTTATATAAAGACTTCCGTAACTATTGCCATATTAATCACCCTAAAGCGGGAGAACAATGGACATGGGTGAATGCTGAAGGTCAACGCATCGTAAACTTGATGACACAAGAAGCGGCCTATGATAATGGTTCCAAACCAGGTAAAGCATCGACAGAATATGTAAACCGTACTTTGAAAAACTTAAAAGAGTTGATTGAAGAAGAGAAGATTGAAAGTTTAGCATTACCACGCCTTGCAACAGGCGTTGGCAGTTTAGACTGGGAAGATGTACGCCCACTGATCTATAAGCACTTAGAAGACTTAAATATTCCAATTTATATCTATACTTTGTACGAAAAAGGCGTAAAAGCGGACGAACCAACTCATTAATTGTTCGCTTGTCTTGAGGAAATAAATTGTTCCCAAACAAATAAAATTGAGTAAGTCAATTTGATACACCCTCTTTATATTTCATTCAGAGGGTGTATTTTTATGGGGAGTATTCAAAATCTGGATCTAGCAATAGCTTTTACGGGACTGTTCAGTCCTGAAACCTTTGAACAGAAATATTTTAAGAATTTAGAGGAATCGGTTGTCCACAATATTGTCTAGGATCACTTTACTGATCGATATTTTCACAAAAAATTGAAGTCACTATATTTAGACTACGCTATCTTTCACGGGTTCTGAGATCAGTATGCGTTTCGGTTTAATTCTGGGTGACCAGCTTCATCATCAGCTTGCTACATTCAGGGCACTAGACCGCACCCGGGATGTGATCCTGATGGCCGAAGTTGTTGAGGAAGCGACTTATGTCTCCCATCATCCGCAGAAAATTGCCCTGATTTTTAGTGCCATGCGTCATTTTGCCAAAGAGCTCAAGGCTGAAGGCTGGCGTGTACGTTACCATACTTTTCAATCCGGTAGCCAGATTCGTAGCCTGCTTGATTTCGTGCAGGCGCAGCAACAGCTATTCCCTGTCATAGAACTGGTCATTACCCACTGCGGGGAATATCGCTTGCAGCAGCAGATTGAACAGCACTGGAGCCAGCAACTGCAATTGCCGATAAAGTGCCTGAATGATGAACGTTTTTTCTGTAGTCCGGAGCAGTTCCGGCACTGGGCCAGCCGCTACCAGACACTGCGTATGGAATATTTTTATCGGGAAATGCGCAAACAGACAGGCTACTTGATGCAGGGACAGCAACCTGTAGGACAGCAATGGAACTATGATAGTGCCAATCGCAAGGCCTGGTCAGGCAGTACAGCTTTGACAGAGCCACTGCACTTTGAACGCGATCAGATTGATCTGGATGTGCTGGAACTGGTTGAACGCGAGTTTTCCCATCACCCCGGTAGCCTTGACGATTTCAGTTGGGCCACCACACGTAGTAATGCCCTGCTTGCATTGCAGCATTTCATTGATCACAGTTTACCTTATTTTGGCGACTATCAGGATGCCATGGTTCAGGGGGCAGACACGCTGTTTCACAGCTTGCTCTCGCCTTATTTGAACTGCGGCCTGCTGCTGCCCAGAGAAGTTTGTGATGCAGCAGAAGCGGCCTACCATGCCGGTCATGCACCGTTAAATGCAGTCGAAGGTTTTATCCGGCAGATTATCGGCTGGCGCGAATATGTCCGTGGCATTTACTGGCTGTACATGCCGGAATATGCCAGCCGTAATGCCCTGCAGCACTCAGCTCCGTTGCCACAATTTTACTGGACCGGCCGTACCCGGATGAACTGTATGGCGGAGTGTTTCCGTAATACCTTTCAGCATGCCTATGCGCATCATATCCAGCGTCTGATGGTGACTGGCAATTTTTCCCTGTTAACTGGTGTAGACCCGCAGCAGATCAGCGAGTGGTATCTGGCCGTCTATGCCGATGCCTATGCATGGGTAGAACTGCCGAACACGCTGGGCATGGTGATGCATGCCGATGGAGGCTTGATGGCGAGCAAACCCTATGCCGCTTCGGGCAATTACATTCATAAGATGTCCGATTACTGCAAGCACTGTAGCTACAATGTCAAAACCCGCACTGAGTCGGATAGCTGTCCGTTTAACAGCCTATACTGGTATTTCATGATCCGGCATGAAGCGACATTCCGTACGCATCCACGTATGGGCATGATCTATCGGCAGTTGGATAAACTTCAAGATCGGCAGCAGATCATCACTCATGCCCAGCAGCTCCTCAGACGGATTCATGAGTTATAAAGCATGAAAAAACAGCATCTCCCTGAAAAAATCTGTATTCACTGCTTGCGTCCTTTTAGCTGGCGCAAAAAATGGCAACGCTGCTGGGAGGAAGTCAAATACTGTTCTGAACGATGTAAACGTGAGTCCAGACAGCGCTCAAAACAAAGTGCTTAGAAACGTTTATACTGCCGTGAACAATAGGCCCGAATGACATCGGGTGAACGCAGTTGCAGATGTTTGGTTTTTCGGCCGGTGACCCGTTCACGCCACATTTTAAAACTTGATGCTTTCATATTTTTCCGCATCAAGCGGATCACTGCAGCTTCATTCAAACCAAACTCACGCTGGATGGCTTCAAATGGGGTGCGATCTTCCCAGGCCATTTCAATGATCCGTGACAGGTCCGCTCCTACATATTCAATTACTTGACGCACCACATACCCCTAATTGCTTTGATTTTTAAAATAAAAATTGAGCGATAAAATTTAACCCTATCTCTCTGTGTCTGGGTCAGATCAAGCTGACCGGACTCATCTTAAGAAAACGCAGATGAAGATTTTGTGATTTTTTTACCTGGAATGTATTTTGCTGCAGTCCTATCGGGCTTTCGAGCTCAACCTGTCGTCCAAATCCCTACGACCAAAGCCTATCCTCGGATTGTAGTTAATGACATCGCCTGGATCAGACGGTATGCTGATGCTAAAAACACCTTGGGAAAATTGTGCTCGAAGTTATTGCTCAGCTCTGTGGCGGTATTGGTTTATTTTTGATTGGCATGATTTTAATGACCGACAGTCTTAAGGACATGGCCGGTGAAACCTTACGGCTATGGCTGACCAAATTTACCGGAACACCGTTGAAATCACTATGTTCAGGTATTAGTCTGACCTTGATTGTCCAGTCCTCTACAGCCACGACGCTGGCGACTATTGGTTTTGTCGGAGCAGGAGTATTAAGTTTTTCCCAGGCGATTGGGGTAATTATAGGGGCCAATATCGGAACGACCAGTACCGGCTGGATAGTGGCTTTACTCGGGGTGAAATTTTCTATCACCACTTTTGCCTTACCTCTGATTGCTGTAGGTGCGTTGCTCAAATTATTAACGCATGGCCGTTTGGCCTTATTCGGTTTTGCGCTTGCAGGTTTTGGCCTGATTTTCTTTGGGATTGAGCAATTACAGCTTGCGATGTCAGGTCTTGCTCAACAAGTCGATTTGTCCATTTTTCACTATGATTCATTCTGGCAGAAGCTGTTTCTGGTCTGGATCGGACTGATCATGACGGTGTTGCTACAGTCTTCCAGTGCCGCCATTACCGCGACTTTAGCAGCTTTAGCCAGTACTGCGATTGACCTGCAGCAAGCCTTTTTACTGGTCATTGGACAAAATATCGGGACAGTTGCCACGGCGGTGCTGGCTGTGATTGGTGGCTCAGTGAATGCCAAACGGACTGCAGCGGTGCATGTGGTTTTCAATGTAGTCAGTGCGATATTTGCTTTCTTTTTGTTGATCCCTTTATTTAACTGGGCCGACCATCATATTCAATATATTGCTGAATGGGATGAAGTTGTCATTGTGGCAGCATTTCATACTTTATTTAGCTTAATCGGCGCATGTATTTTTATGCCGTTGATCCATCCCTTCAATCAGCTCATTTGTAAGTTTTTACCGCAGAAAAAATCAGGTGCCCTAGAAATTCTGGATGAATCTAATCTGGATATTCCAAGTGTGGCCATCATTGCTGCAGAAAAAGTGACTTTTCAAATCCTGATTCAGATGTTTGGGATATTACGTCGTGCATTTCAGGAGGGCATCAATCTGAGCCCAAAACAATTACAACAATTAGATCAAGAGATTGAGTATCTAGAGGCCTATTTAGAAAAAATAGTCGTTCCAGAATATCAACAGGATAAACAGCGCCTGACCTCTTTATTAAGGATGATGGTGTATATTCGGGTTCTACGCAGTGATCTGGAAGGTGTTCCCTATGCACTGGCTATTCGGACCCAACCACAGATTTATCAAGTGGCTTTAGATTTTTTAAATATTCTCGAGCATTATGTCACCCATCCGGATTTTTTAGAAAATGCTGAAAAGATTGAGAATTTTAAGCAGGAAGTGGCCAGTCTTAAACAGTGGAGCGATGAACATCGGGCCGACTTACGTGAGGAAGTGATGCAATATGCCACCTTGAACCGGCTGAGTGCAGCCCGAAGCTTAAAACTGCTGGCGGCAAAACGCTGGCTGGACCGATTAATTGCCCATACCAAAAGATTATCCAAGGTACTGGCTGAACGTGAATGCCGAGAATAGTTCTTGAATGGCTTTTGAGTAGAGAGCCAAGTAAAGATTGTACTCAATCATGAAGGACGGTGTCATTTGAGGGGACTCGACTATTCAAAACTGAGCTCTAGACTCCATCTGATCAGGCGAATAGGGTTCTGTCACGTCCCTGCTGTTTCCCCATATACATGGCCTGATCTGCCCTTTCGATGACGTTTTCTAGTGTTTCATCCTGCCCGACTGTGACGATGCCTATAGTCGCGGTGATAGATACGGCTGCAGCATTTTTTAATAGTAAATATCCAGAGAACCTTGGTGCAACAAAGCCAATACAATATAAAACTATATCTTCTTTTACGTCAGCGCATTCTAATTAGGTCGGTTAAACAATCGGTAATTTTATATTTTTAGAAAAGGATGAATAAAATGACCAAGCGCCCACACCCAAAAGATGAAGTAGAATCTAAAAAAACTGAAAATCAAACCAGCCAAGATGATAGTCAGCCACAAAAAAATCCTAAAGATAAATCTGATGAGCATGAAATGCATAAATCAAGTCACTATCATCAGCACCATGATACAACCAGCAACTATAAGCAACCTCATTAAGTAGGATTTTATCAAAATCTGAAAGAGGGTTCCCTGTGATGAAAGCGGGAGGTGCATTTTACTAACCGTACTGATTTTAAATGGAATGAAGTGCTACAGTAGAAGACTGAAGATATTCAAAAATTTTAAAGACAAAGCTGCACAACATTTTGGATGTATGCTCGCATACGATAAAAAATGGAAAAATTGCCCAAGACCAGATTAGGAACTTGACTATAATGATTTACATGCTCCGAGTCGGATTAATCAAGTCAGCTTATTCTTTGTAAGTCTGCGTACTGTAGCGTTCAACAGCTAAGCGTTTCAACACTTTTTCATTTTTTGCATAATCCAAGAAAGCTTCTGCATAATCCAGTCCCACCTCTACACGACGTTCACCGGTGATATTTTTAAAACTGCTATAAAAATCTTGACCATCTGCCAGAAAATTAATGGTAATCACCTGATAGGTCTGGTCTGGATTTAAAGCTTCATAAATTCCTTGTGCATTGCGAACTTTTAAGTTGGATATCCGTTGACCTTTGGTTTTGGATAAATCTACATCCCACTGCAGTCCACCCGCGTAGGGATAACTACCGGTATTGTTATTTACGACAGCATCCATCGCATCTTCAAGTACATTTTTAATTTCTAGCCCAGTCGCCTTTAACTGTACTAAGGTGTTTTTAAATGGCAATACAGTATAAATTTTCTCTACAGAAATATCACCTTGGGGAAGATCCACCCTGACACCACCGCCATTTTGGATCGAGATATCGGCATTAAAATACTTTTTACCTTGTTGCAAAAATGCTTCAGCCACGAGTTGTTGCACATCACCACCATGTTGGTTGGTAAAATCTGATTTATTACAGATGTCCCCTAAAGTGGAACGTGATGTATCTTTTGTCGTTCCGGGTACACGACGCAGGCATAGATTTTCTTGGGCATTCGCAACAATTTCCTTGCCCAATAAATTTTTAGCAACTTTATACGGTTCCAGGATAGCTAAAGCTGCAGCATTAGGTTTAACAATACGCAAGCTGTTACTGCTTTCAATATCTTTTTTAATCACATCCAATTCAGTAGTATTTAGGGCTGGAGCATCTTTAGCGCTGCGCTTAAAATCATCTCCAATTAATACATTTGCTTTGCCGGTACATGCTTGAACTTTTCCGTTGGCATCAAAATTTACTTTTAACTGGCCAACCATATAGGCATATTGCCAGGCTTGTACCACACAAACCGGATCACCCTCTTTATTTTTTAGGGTCGCTGGGTAGTCACCTTCAGGGCTTATCCCGTAGTTTTTCAGCTTGGCATCGGCCAGTAGGGTATGCGAATCACCGCCCACAATAACATCAACACCAGACAACTGTGCAGCCAGATTTTTATCCATGCCGTAGCCTAAATGAGACTGTACAATAATCTTATTAATGCCTTGTTGCTTGAGCTGATCAATATAGTTTTGTGCAGTGGTTACTTCGTCTTTAAAAATGGTATCTGCATTTGGACGAGAGGCATTCTTGGTTTTGTCAGCAATGGTTAAACCGATTAATGCGATTTTTTGCCCTTCTTTCTCAATAATGGTATAGGGTTTCACCTGATCAGTCTGGTAGAGTGCCGAGGTTTTTCCAAACTCGACATTGGCACTTAAAACTTGTGTTTTATTTTTACAGCTGCCTTTATTATTCAGGAAACCAATAAATTTTTTTAAGCCTTCATCGGTATTATCAAATTCATGATTGCCTAGCGTTAAAGTATCGAAACATACCGTGTTCATAAGAGCTGCTTCTGCTTCACCTTCTTTTAAAGTAAAGTACAGATCGCCAGTGATGGCATCCCCTGAATGAATTTTTATCGGGTTTTTCTCCGTGCTGGCTAGGCTATTCATCAATGCTGCAACTCGTGCAAAACCCCCATTTGAAACCTGGATTTGCTCGCGATTACCTGCAGAGGTTTCCAGAAGTAATTTGGTACTTTCTTCATCCAAATGTGAATGGCTGTCGTTAATATGCAATACATTGACTTCCAGCGGTTGAGATTGAATGACAGGCGTTATAATGGTATTGTCTTTACTATTATTACACCCAGCTAAAAATATACTGGAAACGAATAAACTGCATGTGATACTTGAATATTGAATGCTTCTGCTTTTAAAGGCCACAACCATCCCATTTTGATTATAATTTAATCATACATCATGTGGAACTATTGTTTAAAATTCATGAATTTAGATGTTCTCCGCACAATAAAATAAGGAGAGATTTTATATTTCTCCTTATTGATTAAATCAACACAAAAATTCTAAAGCTCCTAGCATAGAGCTATTATCTAAACCTATCATTTAAGAGTGTTTTGTTGTGCTCTGCAATGCAGCCATCTGCTGTATGTCTTCAGTTTTTAAATTGATACTTTATTCAATCAACTCAATTTACGTCTGCGTAGAGTGGAAACTAAAACAAGCCCGGCTAATGCAAAAATTGACCATACTCCCATGCTGCCACCACTTATTTCACTGCTATCCGGAGTGTTTGCTACATTCTCATTGAGGTCCATATCGACAATCACAGGATCATGATCGGAAGAACGGAATGCATCATCGCTATAGAATGCTGTGATTTGCTCTTGTGTTTTATATTCTTCATTATAATCCAAAGCTGTCGGCTCATCCGCATTGATGTGCCATGCAAAAGCACGCTTCACCCTTTGGTACAAGTTCGCATCGGTAATAGCATGGTCTAAGTTTCCTGAACCGCCATTGCCATTAGCATCACTGGCTACGCCAAAAATATAACTATAGGCTGCTTTACCCTGACCAATTTTTTCATCATTTAGCAAAACCTTATAATTGGCTTTTTCAAATGCCAATATTGGGTCTTCTTTAGCGTAACTATTCATGTCACCGACCAGTAAATAATTGGGGTTATTCACTTTGGTCGGATTCGTTGCAATCCACTGCATCAATTTTTGTACTGCTGTTAAACGTGTCGCGTTCCAACAGCCCTGTCCATCACCTTGATCAGCATCAAACGAAGTTTTATCATCAGGACAACTGCCTTTAGATTTTAAATGATTCGGTATAATCGTAAAAATTTTCCCGCCAGATAAAGACTGGAAGCTTTGTGCCATCGTTACCCGATTCTTTTGAGTCTGATCATCATAGACCGCAGGTTCTCCCACGGTTTTAATACGCTTACTGTTATAAATAATAGCCACAGCAATTGCATCTGTACCCAGTTTGGTCATCTTCGGTGGAATGATATATTTCCAATCGGTACCTAAAGCTTTGGTGAGGTAAGCGACTGCACTTTTCTCATCATAGCCATTGTTTGCAATTTCCATTAATCCATAAACATCTGCATCAATCGCTTTCAAAGCAGTCACGATTTTCTGATGCTGTTTGTTAAACTCGGATTGTGAGGTTGCACCGCGTTCCGTAGGAAAACCTTGGGTGGTACCATTATCATAATTCAATACATTAAAAGCAGCGGCACGAATTTGTCTGGACTCTTTTGCGGGTACTGTTGTTCTTAAATTTGAGTCTTTAATGATTTCAGGCTGTGTTTTATTTAAAATAGGTTGAATACGCCATGTATTAAAGCGATATTCCAGAATCCCTTCAACATTTTTCAACTGATAGCCACTTCTTAAAGTGTTTAATGCATTAAAGTTTTGTGGCAGCCATGGGGTTCTATTTTGATTGTTATAACCATCATCCAGGATAATTTTTGACAATAAATTTTGTTTGGCCAAATTGAAGGCTTCAGGTGATTTTGCTGGATATAAATTAGTTGGAATATATAAGCGCCCCAAGCTTAAGGATAGCTCACCATATCGCCCATAATTATAATTTTCACTAATGGTTAAAGTCTGCGGTATTTTGACCAGCATCCCTTGATATCGTTTAGGGCTATGACCTTCTGCATCCGTCAAACTTGAGAAGGGCAATTGTAAAGGAGTGGCGCTAACCAGATTTTCAGCTTGTTGATTACAGGTTTGAATATTACTGCTGAGTTGATCGATCTGTAGCTGGTTCTGATAAGAAGTAAGACGACCTTTAAAAATAACCTCTTCACCTACTTTTCCGCCAGTCACTGTGCTACTTGCGGGTAAATATACAAAAATGGCGTTGCTTAAGCCAAGTTTAGCTTTACTGTCTGGGGATTGAATATAAAACCCGGAAAAACCATTTTGGTAACGATAATCAGCAGTGATGACTCCACGAACGATATATTGCTGATTGAGTGCAGCGGTTTGTAAGTCTGCAATTGGCGTATCGGCCGTACTGCAACTGATTTCAGCCAAGGTAGATTCAGTATTGACTGAACCTAAGTAACTGTTGAATGCATTTCGTTCAGACCATTTAGACCATTGGCTTTCTAACTCAAATGCTGCTGCAGGATCGATCAAAGTGACATTATTTGAAGTTTTAGTACGTGACAAACTATTTTGATAACTACTAAAACTGACTCCCCAACCAGTGCCTGGATCTTCCCCCACTCGACCAAAACGATCTATTGGCGTACCTTTATACAGCAGGACAAGTGCATCATCCCCATTAAAAGAAAGTCCTGCAACCTGATCAACTTTAGAACCAATTTCTGTCTGTAATTCTGAGCGACCAATAACGTATTTTGTTTTGCTTGCCAATGTACCTTGTAATGGAAAAGCTGCTGACTTAGTGGTTGATCCATTGGTAAATTGCTGAATTTCATAATCTGCTAAATTTACTGTACTACCATCAGGATTATAAATTTCTAATCCTTTACGGTTAGAGGAACCATCAATATATTGACTGAACATGAGTTGTGCATAACTTGGAAACGAACAGCCTAATAAAGCCAAGCTGAGACATAAGGTATGTGGTTTTAAAGTCTTCATATTTTTTAATGTTTGTTAAAATTTTGATTAGACTAATTTTTGTACATTACATCGTTATGAATGATTGATGACAGTTTTGCTAGAAAAATATAAGATGCTGTTTTAATTCAGTAAGTATTGGTTAAAGCACCTTCTGAATAATCCATACAATTAGCTTGATGTAAGTCCCCACGTAGTATTTTTAAGTGGGGACTTAGTAAATGATCATAAATTTTTAGCAGCGATTCCTGTTGCTAAAAAGTGACTAACATACAGCACTCAGTTCAAAATCGGTTCGGGACATCTAGGCTTGAAAATCTTTATGCAACAAAGCTTCTCGCAATCAGAAATAATGTTTAAAGTCGCTCAATTGCTAATGCAACGCCCATTCCACCACCAATACATAAGGTCGCCAGTCCTTTTTTCTTTTCACTGCGTTGCATTTCATGTAACAGCGTGACCAGAATTCGACAGCCTGAGGCTCCTATTGGATGGCCTAAGGCAATAGCTCCACCATTGACATTGACCTTTTCCATATTGAGGCCCAGTTCTTTCGACACTCCTAAAGCTTGTGCGGCAAAGGCTTCATTGGCTTCTACCAGATCAACCTCGTCCAAAGACCAGCTTGCTTTTTCTAATGTTTTTCTCACAGCATTTACAGGACCAAGTCCCATCACTTCCGGCTCAATACCAGACATGCTATACGCTTTAATTTTTGCTAATGGCTGTAAACCAAGCTCTGCTGCTTTATTGGCACTCATCACCAATACAGCTGCTGCACCATCATTAATCCCTGAGGCATTACCTGCAGTCACCGTTCCATCCTTTTTAAAGGCTGGACGCAGCTCAGCTAAACTTTGTTGATTCGTTTCGGGTTTGATATATTCATCACGATCAAAAACTAGCGGATCACCTTTACGTTGTGGCACTTGCACTGCCACAATTTCTGCGTCAAATTTCCCTTCCACCTGTGCTTTAACTGCACGCTGCTGAGAAGATAGTGCCAAAGCATCCTGATCTTCACGGCTAATCGACAGTTTTTCTACAATATTCTCAGCAGTCATTCCCATGTGATACTGGTTATACACATCGGTCAGACCATCATAGACCATGCTATCCACCAATTGCGCATTGCCCATCTTCTGCCCGTTACGCATCTGGATAATATGGGCACTTTGTGACATCGACTCCTGCCCCCCTGCCACGACAATATCGGCTTCACCAGTGGCAATGGCCTGTGCTGCCAAATGAACAGCGCGCAGTCCAGAACCACACACCACATTCAAGGTCGAAGCGGGTACTGAAACCGGAATACCCGCTGCAATTGCCGCCTGACGTGCCGGATTTTGTCCCACACCTGCAGTCAACACATTTCCCATAATGACCTGATCTACCTGTTCTGGCTTTATTCCGGCAGCGTCTAATACCGCAGCAATCACTACCTTTCCTAACTGCGGTGCACTGACGCTAGCCAGGCCACCCAAAAAACTTCCAATCGCGGTACGTTTTGCGGCAACAATCACAACTTCTTTCATTTTATTTCCTATTTTTTAACTCATGTCTTGCTTGATACTCCTGCCCCCATACGATTGGCCGGCAGTGAGAATACCTAAATGCTAAAACAGACTGACCTGTACATAACTGCCCGGTGCAGCTTCCTTGACAGGATAAGTTGCACTACCTAATGTACGCGCTGGAACCTGATCGCCGGTATAAGGTGCGATCCATTCCTGCCAGCGTAACCACCAGGATTCTGGATGGAATTGGGCATCTGCCAGCCACTGTTTCGGGTTTTCATAAGGTATATTATTGATATAACAGCCATACTTGTTGCGGTTTGGCGGATTGACAATGCCTGCCACATGTCCAGATTCGCCGAGTACCAGCGTGCTTTCACCCCCCAGATAGGTAGATCCTTTAAAGCACGTATCCCATAGTGCAATATGATCTTCCTGGGTCGAGATAAAAAAGTTCGGTGTTTTCACTTTCGACAGATTTAAACCCACACCATTGATCTTGATCTTATTCGGCTGAATCAGTTCGTTATTGAGGTACAGATTGCGTACCAGGAAATTGTGCACATGTGCGGCAATATTGGTGCCATCACTATTCCAGTACAAAATATCAAAGTCGGACGGATGTTTGCCCTTCAGGTAATTTTCAATGTAATAGTTCCAGTACAGGGTATTTTCGCGTAACAGACTAAAGGTCACCGCCAACATACGGCCATCAAAATAGCCCACCTGTTGATTCAAAGTTTCAATCCCTTGAATGACCGGCTCATTAATAAAAGCACCCAAACTGCCTGGATTGTCAAAGTCCAACATTGTGGCCAGATAGGTGGCACTCTTGACGCGATTCTTCAGGCGTTTCGCCACATAGTACGCCTGCGTCGCAGCAAGCACCGCACCACCGATACAATAGCCAATGGCATTGACTTCTTTTTCTCCGGTCATTTCCTCAATGACACGCATCGCCTCAACCGTACCGGAGGTAATCAGGTCCTCAAAGCACATGTCCTTTTGTTCAGCTCCCGGATTACGCCAGGACATTAAAAATACCGTGTGCCCTTGCTGACGTAACCAGTTCACAAAAGAATTCTGCTCACGCAAATCCAGAATATAGTATTTATTAATAAAGGGCGGGATGAGAAAAATAGGCGTCTGATATACAGTTTCAGTGGTCGCTTCATACTGTAACAATTGAAAAACCGGATTTTCAAAGACCACCGCACCTGGCGTATAGGCCAGATCTTTTCCCAAACGGAACGAGTCATTATTGACCATACGTACGGACAGATATTTGCTACTGTTCATGATATCGTCATGGAAAATTTCCATGCCACGCACCAGGTTTTGCCCGTGTTCCTGTACCGTTTGATGGATCACTTCCGGATTGGTCCATAAAAAATTGCCGGGAGAAAAGGCATTCACCATTTGGCGGGTGAAAAAGTGGATACGCTGGCGGACTTTATCTGGGATGCCTTCGACCTCATCCAGCATTTCTTGTACCAATTGACTGAAATGCAGATAAGACTGGGTCAAGAGATCGTAATTAGGTTCTTGCCAAAGTGTATCCTTGAAACGGCGATCGCCCGGCTCAGGTTTCACGAGAGGCTGAATATCCTTGTTCACACTGCGCAGCATGATATTTTGGTAAATCTGCATCTGACCGATCCACCATTTGCTCTGCATCTCGATCAAGCGTGCCGGATTTTTGGTTAATGCCTGAAAGAACAGGTTCATATCTTCACTGTTGACTTTGCTCAATGCATCATTGAGCGGATTATCACCATAGTAAAATTCTTGCACTTTCTTCCAGATTTCTTCATGGACATCGAAAAAACGCTGGACGTTCTGATTAAACTGAAAAAGATTCTGCTGCATTTGCACCACTCCGCATACTGGGTCATTCCTCACTTTCCTATCAGGAATGGAATCGAAAAACGGGGAAGTGATCTCCACTTCCCCGCTCGCTAGTCTTCAATCTTCATTAGGATTGTTAACCGTTATTTATTGTTCGGCATCGATTCGCTAACTAACTTGTCAAACTCGGCTTTAAATTCAGTGGCCAAGCTTGCCAGTTTTTGGCCATCATCAATCATTTGCTGGCTGAGTTTGCTCATGGTTTCCACTTGCTTCATGCCACAATTGATCATACTTTGCATGTCTTTGACTTCACTGTTGGCAAAGACTTGCGACAAGGTAATATCGGCATAATGACGTGCAGCATTGAGTTGTAAATTGGTCAGATCCGCAAAATTTTTTGCCACCAGACTGTTAAATTTTGCATAAGGTTCAAACATGTTTTTGTACTGAGCATTCATGTTTGAAAAGATATCGCCATATAGCATGTGTATTACTCCATTGATTTATAGTACTTAAAATTTAGTTATTGTTAAAAAATAAATGAAAAAACTGGCTCAGTGAGCACAGGGCTTATTGCATGTATAAACCGCCATTGATCGATAAGGTTTCACCCGTAATATAGGTGCCATACTCACCGACCAAATACATGACAGCCGCTGCAATTTCTTCAGGCTGGGCAAGACGCTGCAAAGGAATCTGGTCTTCAATACTTTTTACGACCTCTTCCCGCATGGCAGTCACCATCGGTGTTGCCGTATAGCCCGGGGCTACAACATTCACGCAAACATTGGAACGTGCACCTTCCTGAGCCAGAGCCTTGGTAAAACCGATCATGCCCGCTTTTGCGGCTGAATAATTCGCTTGACCAAACTGTCCTTTCAGACCATTGACCGAACTAATATTGACAATGCGTCCCTGCTTTTGCTCCAGCATTTTATTAAAGACTGGATGGGTCACGGTAAATAGTGTCTTTAAATTGGTATCGATTACCTGTGACCACTGTTCAAAGGACATTTTCTTAAATGTTGCATCGCGTGTGATGCCGGCATTATTCACCAACACATCTACGCGACCTTCAGCCTGTATCGCATCCTGGATCGCGCTCGTCGCATCAGCATGATGGGTCAGATCGGTTAAGACAAAACGGACATCTTCCTGTTGGAATCCCTCACTTTTTAACCACTGCTTTTCACGGTCTTCCTCTCGAGGCACAACCGTTGCAATCACTTTATAATTTGCCTTTACCAGCTGACGACAAATCTCACTACCAATACCACCGAGTGCCCCTGTCACAAATGCGACTTTTCTTTCGGACATATCTTTACCTTTAGCAAATCGAAAAAATGGTTGAGTGAATCCACAAAGATTCTTTGGAATCTGGACTTAAATTAACCCTTTCTATGTTAAGGCTCGATTACAGGCGATCGATTTTTTATGAGCAAATGTAAATGGCTCTAGGTTTGAGTAACTGCAAAAAAGAAAAATTAAATAAATAATGCAAAAAAAATCACTAAAAAGTATAAATAACATACACTTAAATAATATATAAGGTATAATTTAACAAATCTGTAATGTAATGTCCGCAGACTGTTAAAGTTGAATAGAATTCAATTTTAGCCTTTTATTAATACAATAATTTTCTTATTTAATGTACTGAAAATCAGTTTGTCTCATTTAAGGGTTTTATGAATGTTTATTCAATTGATTTGAACCTTGTTATCTAATGATATAAGAGCCATAAATGACTGCTTTAAGTGTGCCTTCAAATTCTTCCATACATACATTAAAAACTTATATTAATCGGGACCTTTCCTTACTTGAATTTCATAAGCGAGTATTGGCACAGGCGAAAGATACTGAATATCCTTTACTTGAACGACTCAATTTTTTAATTATTTTTTCACGAAATCTAGATGAATTTTTTGAAATACGTGTCGCGAGTTTGATACAGCAATTTGAGCTGTCTAGCCATAATAAGACCCGTCCGGATAATTTATTCATCTCAGAAATACTGACGACGATTTCTAAGCTTGCACATGAGGCCGTTGAGGAACAGTATAAAATACTGAACTATAATATCCTGCCACAACTGCAAGGCAATGGAGTTAATTTTATTCAGCATGGTGATATCCTTCAAAAACATAAAGCATGGATTAAAGATTATTTTCATCATGAAGTTCAACCTGTTGTAACCCCCATCAGTCTAGACCCCGCACACCCTTTTCCTCGTTTAGCCAATAAAAGCTTAAACTTTATTGTCACTTTGGAAGGCAACGATGCCTTTGGACGAAAAATTGATTTAGCGATTGTTCCTGCCCCTCGATCATTGCCAAGATTAGTTAAATTACCCACGCATGTTTCTGGTGAGGCTGAGCACTACATTTTACTTTCCGCGATCATTCAGCAACATATTCATGAATTATTTCCAGGAGTGATCACCACGGGGTGTTATCAATTCCGGGTAACACGAAATGCTGACCTCACCGTATCAGAGGATGTAGAAGATTTAGCGATTGCTTTAAAAGGGGAACTCTCATCCCGGCGTTTTGGTCGCGCTGTCAGACTCGAAGTAAATAAAGCGTGTCCAGAGATGATTACTGATTATTTACTGGAACAATTTGATCTTGATCAAGATCAGCTCTATCTGGTGAATGGTCCTGTTAACCTGGCTCGTTTTATATCGAACTTTAATTTACCCGAGTTACGTTTCCCTCCCTATGTACAAAAATTACCAAAAGGGTTGTATAGCAAAAAATCGATATTTGAGGTATTAAAAACCGAAGATGTCTTATTACACCACCCTTTTCACTCTTTCGCTCCGGTCATTAAGTTGCTGAAAGAGGCAGCCCGTGATCCACATGTGTTAGCTATAAAACAAACACTTTATCGCAGTGGTGTAGATTCTGAAATTGTGCAAGTCCTTGCTGAAGCGGCACGGAACGGTAAGGAAGTCACTGCCGTGATTGAATTACGTGCACGCTTTGATGAAGAGTCAAATATCGAAGTTGCCAATCTATTACAAGAAGCTGGCGCAGTGGTCGTATATGGGATTGTTGGCTATAAGACTCACGCCAAAATGATTCTGATCGTGCGTCGTGAAATAGACAAAATTAAACGTTATGTTCATTTAGGTACAGGTAACTATCATGCGACCAATGCCAAAATCTATACCGATTATGGCTTACTCACCAGTGATGCTGATATTTGTGAAGATGTACATAAAATCTTTCAAGAATTAACTGGTATGGGAAAAACTATAAAGCTGGAAAAACTTTTTCACGCGCCATTTACCCTGCATTCACAATTACTTGAACTCATACAGCAGGAAATTAAAAACAGTAAAGCAGGAAAAAAAGCGCAGATCATTATTAAAGTCAATGCATTAACTGAACCGCAACTGATTCATGAACTTTATCAAGCATCACAAGCAGGTGTACAAATCGATTTAATTGTTCGTTCAATTTGTTGCTTACGACCACAAGTTGCAGGACTCTCTGACAATATTCGTGTACGTTCAATCGTCGGACGTTATTTGGAACATACTAGAGTGTATTATTTTTATAATGATGGTGACAGCAAACTGTATTGCGCCAGTGCGGATTGGATGGGACGTAATTTGTTTTCTCGCATCGAAACCTGTTTCCCGATCGAGAATAAAAAAATTCGCAAACAAATTCTTGAAGAAGGATTGAATAATTATCTCAAAGATAATCGGCGTGCATGGGAATTACACGCAGATGGAACCTGGATACAATGTCAGCCTGGTAGTGGACAACCAGTCTACATTGCCCAGCAACAATTAATGAATCAGATTTTTTAACGAAAATTTGCGAGTTATTGTATAAATGACAATCACTAGCAATGATTTAAATTCATTTTAACTAAATTGTAACAATCCAATCCTAAAGTAAAAATCAAGATGGAATGAGTCAACTACATGAGCGATATCAGTGTTAAAAAGATCAACAAATTAATTGAACAGTTTGAACAAGAAGGCAATCAAACACAAGCGCTTGAAATAGGCTATAAAACGTATGCCATACTTATGTCTGATCAGAAATTTGCGGATAAAGTGACCAAATCAGCAGAAAATGCCGAAGAGCGACTTTATAAAAAAATAAAAATCAAACTTATTCCAGAGAAACATCATTTTAAAATAAAGTAAGAAGTACAAAATTTTTAATAAACTTGTAAATTATTTTATGTCATTGCTCTTGATCAATTGTCCGATATAACCTGACAGATCCTATTAAAATAGTACACTGTCAGGATCAGCTTTGAGCAAGTACATATTTTAAATACTGCATGTGTGCTGACAGCAAAATGTTCTGCCCATAAAGTATCAGTGTATTGTTTTCCACCCAGCAAGATTCGCATTTTGCTGATTGTAACTGGACGATCAGGTAGAGGATGCTCTCAGTCGTTTTTTCCAGAGTTGTATCGTACGCGTGGTTTACGCCGTGCGCTTAAGTTGCTGTCGAACGATGATTTTCTATCTGGCTCACGGCATCATCGACACTTTGTGCATCATAACTCGAGCGGGGGAATAAAGGACTATTCACATACAATAAAGTTTCTGCGACTGAACGGCGTACGCGTGCCAACTTTAGCTTAATCCCCTCCTCTTGCAAATGCTCAGCCAACAATAACAATGCTTCAATACTGGTACTATCCAGGCTTGGGCATTCTTCAAGATTCAAAATCACATGCTGATAATTTTGCTCAGAAACCTTTTTTAGAATTGCATGACAGATTTTTTCTGCATTGGCAAAAAACAGGGGGTGATCAGGCCGTGCAATTAAAATAGCATCAGGTGCTACAGCTTCAGGAAAACGGTTGATATCAACAAAATCATGCCCGCCATTGAGACGTCCAAGCCAGGCAATTCGAGGAACAGAGTAGCTTTTCAATAACATTAAAATGCTCACCAGCACCGCAATCAGTAACCCATTGAGCACACCAAAAATAATCACTGCCCAAATTGCAATAATCGACAACAAGCGATCTTTATGCCAGATAAAATACTGTTTAAATGGGGCAAAACGAATATGTCCACTGACTGCATACATCACAATACCCGCCAAAACGGGTTCAGGAATATTGGCGATATACTGGCGAAAAAACAGTAAAAAAATCACCACGGCCAGCGCTGCTACCCAGGCTGATTTTTTGCTATTTGCCCCTGCAGATTCATTGGCTGAAGTCGCCGAATAACCTGCACCAACCGCCATTCCCTTAAACAGTCCTGAGCAGATATTGCTCATGCCCAATGCAATCAGGTCACGATTTGGCTGGATTGCATCATGGTATTTTAGGGCCGAGCTACGAATTGAAGTATAAGATTCTGCATAAATAATCAGTGCAACGGCCAGTGAAAGTTCTACCAGTTGCAACCAGCTATTCATACCCAACTGAGGCAAGTGAATACTCGGTAGAACCAACTCAAAATGCCCAACAGAACGGATTCCCCATGCGTGGGTATATCCCATCACATTGAAACTAATACCTAAAATAATCAGCAACAAGGCCACTGGAATAGTTTTATAGCGCTGGGTTAATTGCAAAGTGAAAAAGGTACAAAGTCCCATGATCAAAGCATGCCAGTTCCAGCTCGAATAGGCTTGTAGCATTTCCCACAACTGACGAAAAAAATTACTATGTTCAGGATGTACCTGTAATACTAAAGGAAGTTGCTTCAGCACAATGCTGAGTGCCAGGCCAAAAGAAAAACCCTTCAGTACAGGTTTTGCAATAAAATGTGTCACATCTCCAAGTTTAAATAACCCTGCGATCACCAGTAAAATTCCCGACAGAAATACCAGAGCATAGGCCAGACCTGCCCGTTCCGGCGAAGAAAACATGACTATGGTTGCCAGACCTGAACTCATGACTGCGGCAGAAGATGAGGTCGCAGAAACTATCGCAAAACGGCTATTCCCGATCAGACCATACAGCACTAAGCCCAGCACCAGTGCCACCAGACCACTTTGCGGTGGCAACCCGACCATATTGGAATAGGCGACCGCTTCAGGCAGCAGTAAACCTGCGACAGATAAACCTGCAATCACATCAAAAATAGGGAAATTTTTAGCAGCTGTCATAGACTAGTCAAATCTTGTATAGTCGGTGAGGGCATCTTCATGCTGCAGGTACACCGCACAAAGGTGGTGATCACCATCGGCGATAATTAATTGACGCCGTCCTAAATCACGTACCACATGAAAATTGTGTTCATCAATCATCCGACAGCATAACAAATCAGTCAAATAAAAGTCTGTAAAAAAAGCGGTTTTAATTAGAACTTGGCTATCTGATCAATATGAGATTCCTATCATAAATCAATAAAAGAAGAATGGGGACTGATCATATATCTGGCAGTTTAAAATACTTGATGAGTATTGTCGGTAACCGAGTAAAAAAGCGAATTTGAGATTTAATTTGATTAAATTTAACTGCCTCAATCTAGAAATTGCAGTTAAGTAAGAATAATTTATGGAAGAAGCCTATATAGATTAATCTTGTGCAACCTGATCCTTAACTAGGCTAGCGATATAATTCCCCCACCACTGCATCATTTCAATACGTTGTAAAAGATATTCAGCATGATTATAGCTTGCCCGTGTTTTATTTTTATCCGTATGTGATAGTTGCGCTTCAATCCAATTTGACTGAAATAATCCAGATTCATTTAATATAGTACTAAAAGTAGAACGTAAACCATGTGCAGATAGTTCATCCTTATCATAGCCCATTTTTCGAATGGTTATATTTAATGTATTAAAATGCAGAGGTCTATCTGGATAACGGGGGCTAGAAAATACATATTTTTCACCATGAGACCAAGCTAAAGCCGATTTTATCAGAGTCATTGCTTGGGCTGATAAAGGGACTAGGAAATCAGGAATATCATGGCCTAAAATGACTTTCCGTCGGAACTGTTTGATATGCAAAGCTGGTATTTTCCAAATTTTATTATCTAAATCAAAATGATGTGGTTCACAAAGTAGAAGCTCAGCCCCACGAACTCCAGTATAAAGTTTAAATAATAAGGCTTTTTTTATGATAGGGTCCGTATTAACTTGACTCAATCTGGTTATAAAATTAGGTAAATTTTCTGATTTTAAATAAGGATAATTTTTTTTGATTTTATTTTTTATTAATATTTTATTTAATCCATGAGCAATATTATATTCACAATAACCCATTGCCACAGCATAATCATAAATTTGGTTTAAATAACTGTAGGCTTTTTTAACAGGTTCCTTGACATGACGTGCTTCTATATTTTTAACGATAGTCACTAAATCATATCTTTTCACTTCATTAAATGGCATATTTCCTAAATCAGGATAAATCTCATGATTTAAAAATTTTTTTGCCAATTGAATAACACCACAACGAGGTTCATCTTTAAAAGAGTTTTTTATTTTGAACTCTAACCATTCTTCGCAAATGTCTTGAAATGTTTTTATATTTTTTTTATGTACTGTTTCATTTTTATAACCATTAAATTTATATTCATCCCGGGTAGTTCTGGCCTCTTTTAATGACATGAAAGGATATTCGCCCAACTTTACCCGCGGACGCTTATTGCTACCTGCTACTGAATAACGATAACTCCAAGATTTACGTCCATTCAATTCCACCTTCAAACTTAAACCATCGTCATCTGTAAGAAAATAAACTTTTTCCTTGGGCCTAGCCTGGCGTACCTTCGCTTCCGTAAGACTCATAAATTTAAACCGAACAACTAATGACACTGTAGATATTAATTATAGCAAATTTAAGCAATTTTTATGTGATGCGTATGATACGCATCACATAAAATTTTAAGATATTGTTTTATTTATTTATAAATTATAAAATTCGATTTTTAGTAACCATTATAGGTACCAATCTACTTTATGTTCCCACAACGCACTTTTTCACTTTTCATTATTAAACATATCTCATGGAGACCTGTCTAAAATTAAAATATGACTTCTCATGACATGATCTACCAGTCAAAACTTGACTAATTTATTTTTGACATACTCCCCACTTTCACTACGTTCAAGTGGGGGAGCATGTCAACGCTCTCTTAATGCTTCTTGCACTTTATTAAATGGCTTGATTAAATAATCTAAAACAGTTTTTTCACCCGTTTTAATATCTACCGTCGCAACCATTCCTGGTGTGATATTAAGCTGCTGCCCCTCTTTATTGATTAACTTGTCTGAATCCGTTCGAATATAAACACGATAGTAATACTGATCTTGCTTAACTTCATCTCTTAAAGTATCAGGGGAAATAATGGAAACTTTCCCTTTCAATCCCCCATAGATTGAATAATCATAAGCAGTAATCTTAACAAGTGCTTCTTGTCCTGGGTGAATAAAAGCAATGTCTCGTGGAGAAATACGGGCTTCAACCAAAAGCTTTTCATCAAGTGGAACAATTGTCATTAACTTACCATTCTGAGAAATCACTCCACCAATAGTCATCACATCAATTTCTTTGACAATCCCACGCACAGGGGACTTAAACAATGTTCGGCTCAAAGAATCTGACTTGCCTTTTACTACTTGAGACTGAGTTTCAATATCTGTATTTGCTTTTGCCAGTTCTTCCCGAGCTTTTACTGAATATTGGTTTCTCATATCACTCATCTGATTATGCAAATCTGTCGCCTGCCGTTTCAGTCTTAAAACCTCTACCTCACTTGCTGCGCCTTTTGCAACCAATGGTTCCGTCATTTTCAACTCTTGCTCAACCAGAATCAGTGCTTGTTTTAACCCTGCTAAGGATTCTTCTAAGTTAGATCGACGTGAATGGTACAGTGCTGTTTCTTCCTCTACTAAACCTCGTTCTTTTAATACTTCATTTGGAAACACCAAAGGCGTCCCGTTTACTTCTGCACGTAGTCGTGCTGCAGTTGCTTTAGAAGCAAGTAATAAAGATGCAGATTCACCCACATTTGATGCAAAACGAGTTGGATCAAGCTGAGCCAATATTTGACCTTTTTGAATAATTTCCCCTTCATGCACATAAAGCTTCGTTAAAATTCCACCTTCCAAAGACTGTATAGTCTGCTCCTTTGAAGATGGAATCACTTTACCTGTACCTGTTGAGACTTCTTCAAGTTTAAAAAGCCAAGCCCAGATCAGTAAAACGAGAAGACCTATACAAATAATCCAGATAAACAGACTGGTTTGTGGTAATGGTGGTTCAAATGCTTGAGGTTTTAGAGCATCTTTTTTTTCTGTAAGTTTTCTACTCATGATGCTGTGCTCACTGTTTTAGCATTTGAATTGTTTAAGACTTGATTTTTAGGACCATCCATTACAATTTTTCCGTCATGAACCACAATAATCCGATCCACCAACTCCAGTACAGCGCGGCGGTGTGTTGCAATCACCAACGTTTTTTGCCCCAACCAACCTTTCAGATTTTCAATAAGTTGTTTTTCAGAAACATCATCGATTGAAGCTGTAGGTTCATCCAACAATAGAATATTAGGCTGACGAAGTAGTAAACGTGCTAACAGCAAAGCTTGACGTTGACCACCAGAGAAACCGATTCCACCTTCCAAAATTTGATGGTCTAAGCCTTCTTTCTTCTCCAGTACAAAACTTAATGCTCCTGTGAGATTCAGCGCATTTAAAATCTCTTGATCGGTAGCCAATGGAGCGCCTAAGGTCAAGTTTTCCCGTACAGATCCGAAAAATAAATGCGCATTTTGATTAAGCAAGCCCATATCACGACGTACGTCCATAGGGTCAATCAATCGTAAATCAACCCCATCTAGTTTAACTTTTCCTTGTGTAGGCTCCTGCATTCCAGACAACAACTGTAGTAACGTTGATTTTCCCGCACCATTACGACCTAAAATTGCAATTTTCTCACCAGACTGAATTTCTAGTTTGGGAATAATCAATGTCGGTTTGGCATCATCATTGCCATATTTAAAGACCGTATCTTTCAGTTCATAATGTCCAGTTAACACAGGACGATGAATTAAATGTGCCTGTGGTGCTTGGTCTACAGGCTTTTTCATCAATTCATCCAAGCTTGTTTTGGCAACCTTGGCTTGTTGAAAACGCCCTAGAACACCCGAAATTTGTGCAATTGGCCCTAACATTCGTGATGATAAAATCGAGCAAGCAACGAGTGCACCTGTTGTCATTTCCCCTTTCATTACGGCAAAACACCCAACCAATACCACAATCGCAAAAGTTAAACCCTGAACTTTCTGTGTCCAAGCCCCAACAACTCCAACCAACTTACGCTGTCGCATAGAAATGTCCGCAGCAGCTTCATTCATGTGATTCCATTGATTCTGAAAGCGAGACTCTGCACGTAGTAACTTAATATCTTCTATGCCTTGAACAGCTTCCACCAGTATTGCATTACGAATAGCGCCTTCACGCATACCCTCAGATGCCAATTTAGCCAATGGTTTCTGAATCAAGATGCCTGGAACAATCATTAAAGGAACAACTAAAACCATTACCCAAAAAAGATTGCCACCGATGAGCCAGAAAATTGCCAAAAATAAAAAGAAAAAAGGGAGATCAGCAATGGCTGAAATTGTTGTAGAAGTAACTAATTCACGTACTCCCTCCAATTCACGTATTTGCGAAATAAACGTACCCGTTGATTTGGATCGCTCTTTATTTTTAATTCTTAAAGCATGACCAAATACTTTATCTGAAATTTTCAAATCGGCACGCTTGCCAATAATATCGGATAAATAAATACGTGCTACTCGTAGGCAAAACTCAAATATTGCAGCAATCAGCACTCCACTAGCCAATACCCACAAAGTAGGAACAGATTGGGCTGGAATGACTCGGTCATAAACATTCATCGAAAATAAAATTGTTGCCAATGCCAAAATATTTGCCATTAACGATGCAAACATTACATCTAGATAACGCTTCCAGTCCCTGAGTACAATTGACCAAAACCAGCTTTGCTCATACGGCTTAATATATTCATCAATACGAACATCCAAGATAGGCTTTTCAGGTCGTAAAATATAGATATTGGCTGCGTTTTGTTTTAATAGCTCTACACTGAGTACTTGTGCTAACCCCTGATCACCACTGAACTGAATATTGGCATTACCACTTATATCCAGTTTATCCAGCACCCCGACTTGACCGTCTTGCATCTCTATAAGTAGTGGTAAGCGCCAAGGATTCAAAACATCTTCATTAAACTCAATTTTCCGTATGCTCATCCCTATTTGAAGGCTCATCACAGTCAAAATATCATCAATTGACTGATTTGGATTCCAATCGAGTTGAAGGCGTAAGCGTTCTTCCGATGGCTCAATACGATAATGCTTTGCAATCGCTAAGACGGCTTGAAGCCATGGCTGATAATAAATAGTTTTGCTCATGGTTGAATTTCAAACCCTTGAATTGAAATATTATTTAATTGATATAAATCACGAGTACGCCCTGTGATCTTGATGTATTGAACTAAATTGGCGTAAATATCATATTTTGCAGTTTCTATTTCTTGCGCTGCACTGTGAATGGCTTGTTCTGAATTCAATAAATCAACCACAGATCGCGTACCTAATTTATATTGTTCTTGATACAGCTCTTTCGTTCGAGTTGTAGACAGTTGACGAGCAGTTAGAGTTTGAATCTGCTTTTGCTTGTTTTCTATTTCTTCACGAATCAATTGCACTTGATCCAATACATCAAGATAGACAGCATTTAATTCAGCTTTTGCAGCTTCTTCTGCATAACTTGCTGAACGCTGTTTAGAGCGAATAGCCCCACCTTGAAAAAAATTACTGGTGGCTTCGAGCATGATTGAATTGTAAAAACCATCATCTTTATTGTTATTTGGATTTGTGCCATTTAATGCCTGACTTAGGCTACCTTTTACATTAATTGTTGGGTAAGCACTTAATTTTGTTTGTTCTTTTTGGAATTTTGCAACTTGTATTGCCGCCTGAGCTGCCATCATTTCAGGAACCAAATTAAATTGTGTTTGTTCATAAAGACCCGCATTTTTTACAATGGTTTCAGGTATTTTAATTTGCTGGTTGGAAACATCACGCCCCAACAAATTACGTAACTTTTGTTGATATTGCTTTAGTTGATTTTCTTGCACAATTTTATTAGATTCTGCCGCTTCCAAGTCTGATTGAGCTTGTACTGGATCTGCTTGGCTACTGATTCCCGCATTTGCACGTAGATTCGCAATTTCCGCAATACGAGCTATTCCTTTAATTTGCTGATCGGCAATCCGTACAATCTCTTTATATCGCTTAATATTTACAATCGCATTTGCCGTCTGATAGGCAATATCATCTATATTGACCAAAGCATTTGCTTGTTCTTGTAAAAGTTTCGCTTTTTCAATATCCACTGAACTTTTAATTTTTCCAAAATCATAGAGCATTTGTGTTGCCGAAAGCGTATAAAGCTGTCGACCTCGTTCACCCGTAGTTAAATCGGCTGTGGTGATTCCCCCTGAAACCTGTGGAAAATATTCAGCCTTTGCTGCATCAATATTTGCTCCCTGCCCTGCTATCATCGCAATACTTTGAGTAATCTCTGGACGATGGCGTAGCGCCTGATGCACAACTTCCACAAAACTTAATTCTTGGTTTCCCCCTAACCAAGTTTCATTTGAAGCAATTGTCTTTGTTTGTTGATTGACCTGATTTTTAGATGATGTCACTAGAGGAAGTTCTTCAAGCATTGATGTGCTTGCAAGGTCGAATTCACTCAGCTTTCCAATGTTTACTTTGTAAAGAGAATCATTATTCGATTCTTTACCAAGTATTTGGTGTATTTCATCTTTTTTATGACTTAAATAATCATAAAAAGTGTCTGCTTTTACTGGCGTGACTAGAACGAAGAATGGAACTACTAAAATCCAGCCTAATCTCGGTTTAATGGGAGTCATTTTTAAACATCTAAATTGAATCAATTACTTATAAATTGAAAAGTTGATCTCATATTTACAATTACTATTCATCTTTATTGTTGAATTAAACAAAAAATAAAGATTAAAAAACGGTTATAGATCCAAAGATCTATAACCGTTTTGTTTAGTTAGCCAATGAGAAGCTGATTATTATCAATTAAATCCTGCAAGCTTAAACCTGCTTGATTTTCAACGATTAATAAATCAGACATAGTATGAGTTGCAGCACTACCATCACGATCTACCTGAATAACCGCATTACCATTTCCGTCAGCTACGATAGTAATATAGTCACCTATATTGCTTTTATCTGCCAATAGACCATCAAAGAAATCCGCAGAAAATTCAATTTTATCGTTAGCTTCGTAATCAACCCATGTGTCTGTGCCATTTCCACCTTTTGCATCCGCAGCATTGAGAACATCATACATAATGGTGTCATCACCTCGTCCAGTTGAGATAATGTCATTGCCTGAACCACCATAAATAATGTCATTTCCAGCACCAGCAATAATAATGTCATCGCCTGAACCACCATAAATGGTGTCATTACCACCTTTTGTTGCTGGATCAGTAGCATCAGCAGCAATAAAGTCTCGATAATTAGCTTTTACAAAATCATAGATTTGTTGCTGTGTTGGTTCTGCTCCACCTGTTTCTGTCGCTTTTAAATGTGCAATTAGTTTCGAATAACCTGAATACTGTGGATATTGCAGAGGATCTAAGCCTGTAATCCAGTCTGTGTTCATAGCATCGCCAAACAGAACATCATCTCCTGCACCGCCTTTGATGGTATCAGCTCCCACATCTGCTGGAATGAAGTTCTCAGATCCACCAATCAGGTAAGCAATCAATTTATCAGCTTCTGTAAATTTCTGTGCTGTACCATGATTGCTTACACCATTCCAAGTACCAGAGATCTTATTACCATTCACATCGGTATTATCGTAACGTTCAACATTTGCAATGTTTACTGCATTACTCACACCAACAGCAAAAACTTTACTTTGCGCAGCTAATGGCTGGAATTTAGTATCCATGCTAGCCAGACTCTCGTTTGGATCTCCATCTGTTAAATAATAAGTCTGATTTTCATAACCATTCTGCTTAGATGTAAACCATGTATTTGCATTAGTAAATGCGTCACCAGGGTATGTACCACCGCCAGCTACTAAACCATCAATCTGAGCAAAAATAGTAGCCTTATTAGACTGATTTACTTCAAACTCAGTATATCCAATGGTATTACCACTACCACTGAACGTTGTGAGTCGGAAAATAATCGTCCCATCGTGTTGAAGCATCTGCTCCACAAATGCTTTTAAACCAGCTTTAGCAATATCTAATCGGCTCAATGCAGGAGGGACAGCAGTACTCTCATCGTACAAATTGCGTCCCATACTTCCTGAAACATCCAGAATAATTGAGATGTTATAGTTATTGCCTGCTATAAAGTTAGTTTTTAATCCTCCAATATCTCCTGTAAGCAAATCATCACCTGATGTACCAGTAACGGAATTGTCTCCATTTGTGATACCTGTTGATGTGTCTCCCTTAATTACAGGATCAACTGCTTCACTATCTTGGGCATTTACATTATTGCGATTATTATCTGTTGAGTTGGCTACAACCCAGACTGTTGATCCATCTGTTCCTGTTGCAATCCCATCTGCAGGAATGATTTGATATTGATAATTACCACTTGAATCTGTCTGAACAGTACGCTCAATTTCAATTTCTTCACCATTTTCATCAAAACCTATGATAGTCAGTACAACATTAGTACCAGGGGCAACATCAGTGGTGGTCCCTGTAATTAAACCTGACTCAACAATATCCACCGTGATTGCACCCGCAACCAAGTCTAGACCTGTGTCTTCTGGGGTGCTCGAATCGTTATCGTTGTCACCTTGTGCGGCAATGCTGTCTGTCGCTGGTGGAACGGCTTGGCCATTACGGTCAGTGGTCGTTGCCACAACTGTCACACCTGAACCATCAGCAATACCGTCTGCTGCTGTTAAGGCACTGTTGTAGTGGCCTGAAGCATCTGTCTGTACGGTCTTGGTCACAGTCACTGGATTGCCGTTGGCATCTTTACCAGTAATCGTCAGTACAACATTAGTACCTGGGGCAACGTCTGTTGTTGTTCCTGTAATTAAACCTGACTCAACAATATCCACCGTGATTGCACCCGCAACCAAGTCTAAACCTGTGTCTTCTGGGGTGCTCGAATCGTTATCGTTGTCACCTTGTGCGGCAATGCTGTCTGTCGCTGGTGGAACGGCTTGACCATTACGGTCGGTGGTGTTCGCAACAACGCTCACACCTGAACCATCAGCAATACCGTCTGCTGCTGTTAAGGCACTGTTGTAGTGGCCTGAAGCATCTGTCTGTACGGTCTTGGTCACAGTCACTGGATTGCCGTTGGCATCTTTACCAGTAATCGTCAGTACAACATTAGTACCTGGGGCAACGTCTGTTGTTGTTCCTGTAATTAAACCTGACTCAACAATATCCACCGTGATTGCACCCGCAACCAAGTCTAAACCTGTGTCTTCTGGGGTGCTCGAATCGTTATCGTTGTCACCTTGTGCGGCAATGCTGTCTGTCGCTGGTGGAACGGCTTGGCCATTACGGTCAGTGGTCGTTGCCACAACTGTCACACCTGAACCATCAGCAATACCGTCTGCTGCTGTTAAGGCACTGTTGTAGTGGCCTGAAGCATCTGTCTGTACGGTCTTGGTCACAGTCA
>NZ_WXXM01000024.1:0-41104 GCF_011319235.1 Acinetobacter sp. SA01 | reverse complement strand
AAATTCTGGGGTGTATCGTTGTCCACTCATAATGTTCTCTCCTATGCAAAAAGAATAGACGATATTTGTCTAGGAGAGTGGTGGCAGTCCATTATCTAACTAAAAGGTGTCTACAAAATTAGTGGCTATTCATACCACAAAGATTCATAGTAATTAAGAATATTGCCTTCCAGTAAAGGTAATTCAACAATATCATCACTCTTACCATTATTGACCAAATCAATTAAATATCGAAGGTATAGAGGATGACCCTCAGCCTTGTCACAGATAAGTTTAATAATTTCTGGATCACACCGCTCTTCAGCCAATGTTGCTACACAAAATCTTTGGGTGGTTTCGTAAGACAAAGAAGGTAAAGCAATACAAGACTCTTGTCTTAATTTAGCTCCTAAAAGCTCGGAATATTGTCTATAACTTGGCGCAGAAAGAATTATAACTAGACTAGATGGAATGATTTGAGGTAATAGCCCAAGGAATTTTTTAAGCAGTTCTCTATCCTGTTTTTCAATTTCATCTAAACCGTCAATAAAAAGTACGCCAATTTTATCAATAGAACTGTAATAACGACCTAGCACTTGTATTACATTCTGAGTTTGCATAATTAGTTTAGAATACTCATCTTTCGATGCAACTCCAGTGCTTCCATTAACTAACATTGAAACTTGCATGTTAAGCCAATTAACAAATTCAACTGGTTGTGCTAGATGAGCTACATTTATAATATCTCTGTTGTGCGTAAAACTATAAGTATTAAAATACTCAATTGAAGGATTTTGAGTTTTATAAGTCATACAGAATGTAGACTTTCCAATACCATGAGCACCTTCTAAAAAGATGTATTTACCCTTATTACTAATTACAAAATTATCAAAACTCTCATTAAACTCAGTTCTTGAAGCTAATTTTGGTGTTTCCAAACCTTTGTCTATTAGCTCTTCTTCAAAAATATTATTTTTTATTAGAAATTTTCTAATTCTAAAGATTGATATTGCACCAATCGTATTTTCTATCGAATATCGAATTATTCCGATACATATACCATCACATATAAGTGGTGCTCCAGAATGACCACTATAGTCACCAAGCGAGTTGGATGGGTCAATGTTGATTTCAATATCATTGCCTAATTTCAAAGAAGTAAGTATTTGTAATATCGATCCCGTTAATTTGTGACCTATTTCTAGTTTATCAACTGGCCAACCATAGGAATAAAATTCTTTACTCTCCATAGGCAGAGCATCACGAAAAGGAATTGGTTCATACTCGACAACTTTTTCTAATGAAAGCAGCGCAATATCTAAGTCTTCATCATAGTCTATAATTTCAGCAGAAAAATCTTCTGAACTTCCAGAAAAATTGAACTCTAACTCTATAGGGTTTCCATCATTAATGGCATTTTCTACACAATGGTATGCGGTTAATACAATATTCTGTTTGATTAGCCAACCTGAACCAGATTCAGTTCCACATTTAATTTTACATACTGCAAGTTTGATTGTACTTTCTAACATTATTTATTACCTGTAAATGTAATCCAGTCACAGGCATTTTCAATCACAGAAAATTGAGCTCCTGATGTGGTTTGATAGTCTTTTAGTTCTGCAGAAGCATTAGTAGCATAGTTGCAATAAATTGTTCTAGAAAATGTTGAAGGTCTATCTACTATAGCTATAAGCGTTTCGATATCTGGATGATCGTGCTTATTCCCATTAGATGAAACAAAATAAATTGGTGAATCTACAAGCGTTAGTAATTCTGGACTAGTATTACGATAGCTTCCATGATGTGAAACTTTAATAGCATCAAACATCATAGAATGTCCTTCGTCTTTTAATTTTTGAAGACTTTGTATTATGTCTTCAGCCCATGCGTCCGCCAACATTAGAATTCGAATATCATTTAATTCAATGATTGTAGCTATAGAGCTCTTGTTGGTAGGTGAGTCATCTGGTTGATAAATTTCATAAAGCTTTTTACGTGTTGTTGCAGAAATTGTTCTTGGAGCTTTTCTATTCACATCTTTCATATGCTCTAACATAAATTCAAATGCATCATCGATAAGCTCACCAGAAGTGATTGAGCCCTTAAAACCATATTTTTTTAATTGCTTCACCCACTCACGTAATAAAAAATTTAAAGACTCTTGAGATGGTGATAAAACTCGAATCAATCCTCCCGTTATAGGGAATGATTCAAAATTTTCCTTAGATATACTCTTTGTTCCATCACTATTATTCCAACAATATCCACCTTCATGAATTAATCTTGCCAATGTACTACCTTGTTGAGCACTTATTACCTCACCACTCTTTTTATCTAACTCATTTTTAGGGTGGCCTCTGTCGTTAATAGATTCAAGTAAACCAAGATTTTTTTCTAAGTTTAACGGCTCTGCAATAGGTGTAGTTATGCTACGTAGACTATTGTGCCAAATATTACTAATAGGAATAATTGATGGTTGTGAAGAAGTCCCATTTAAACCTATGAACTTAAGTATTCCGCCTATATGATCAGAATCAATATGAGTTGTAATGACAAGTTCTAGAGATTGATTTGCTGAATTTAGCTCTTTTAAATCACTTTCAATGTGCTGCACAAAAGAGCTTGCATAACCACCATCGATTAGGATATTTGTTGTATCTGTACATATTAAAAAAGCATCTCCATTCCCAGCTGGATACATTTTAATCTGAAACATTTTTCCCTCAGTTATGCTATAAATTTTGAACTTTATTACTACTTTTGATCTAAATTTTAAAATAATAGATGGAGTAAACCACTAAAAAATTTTGATTTATAAGAATACAATACTTACTCGTAACTTAATGAACTGAGATCAAAAATCTTTAATTTTTTCTATGATAAAAACCTAAAAGGCTTCTATCATATTTTTTATTGCAGTCAATTCACATTTTAGCAAACTAATTTCACTTTCTTTTTTTTTGATCAAACTATGAATTATTTCTGAAAGTGTTGGAAATCGTTGAAGATAACGCTGATAAATAGAAAGTTCATTATTTATCTTCTTAATTTCAGTGATAACCCTATTACTTTCAAGTGCAAGATCACTTTTGATATCGCTATTGAATTGATTCATAGCAATTAAATTCAATATATCTATATTTTCATAATTTGAAGAGTACTTATAAGTGCATAATCGGCTATCGATTGATATTAGATTTATTGAAGCTAGCTCTCTGATTATTTGATAAATTTTTGCATAATATTTTTTAGCACTAAATTCAGGATACTGACTGATGAAAAGCGTTCTTAAGTCTTTAAACTCATAGCCTGAGAATGTTCTATTTGATAAAAAATCAAACAAACAGTTTTTAAGCTGATGATTTGTAGACATATAGATATACCGAATAGACAATTGAACATGAAATTATCCTATTTTGGGATAATTTCATTAATAGTACAACATCTTGGGCTATGAGCTCAATACATGACCCTCGATACAAAAACTTGATCAAAGAATTAATTAAAATACGTGAGTTGAAAAATATTACTCAGGTAGAACTTGCTACATCCTTAAAAAAGCCACAATCATACATAGCTAAAGTTGAAAACCTAGACAGAAGAATTGATATATTAGAATTGCATGATTGGCTATCAGCTTTAGATAAATCTATTGATGATTTTTTAGTATGCTGTTTTGAGCAGTAAGATTTTTTAGTGGCAAGTTTTGAAGTGAAATTAGTGGACTGCCGATAAATGTAATGGGTGGACTAAAATCAATGATATATACATTATAGTAGTTGAGCTGATAATGTTAGATCATGCTTTGTTATATCTATATGAAAAAATTGAAAATAAATTGTTAGATTTAAAAATAATATCTGCAACTTTCTCATAATTTAATCCCTGTTGCACTTCATTTGAGAATCTAGGAAATAATAAAAAAGCCCCAAAACTGGGTTTCGAATAACAATTTAGCGTTTATAAAGCATTTTTTAGATTCTTTTGATGTTGCTTTACCTGTTTAGCATACAGTTTACCTTGTTTACGCATTTTACGATTATTCTCATAACCTGACGGACCTACATTATAATAGGCAAGTGCCTTCTTCCAGTTACCGGATGATTGATTATATTTAGAAAGAATATAAGTCCCACATTGGATATTACTGCTTTCATTGTATAAGTCACCTGGACAAGTTTGTTGCCAATAATGTGGAATGACTTGAGTTAATCCGACTGCCCCAGCAGGCGAAATTATAGAGTTTCTATAGCTTGATTCCTGTCGAATCACCGCAGCCAATAATATTGGATCTACATTATATTTGTCTGCACTTTGAATAATCATGGGAGAAACGCGGTTTGCAGTAGCTGGTTCAACTGAATAGGCTTTTTGTATACCTGTAGATAATTTTTCAGATCGTTTAGCAATTGAATTACTATTTAAAGAAGTACACCCGACAAAAGTGAGAGTAGTAACAATGATAGCTACGGATTTAAATGTAAATAAATGATAGTTAGATTTTTTTGAGGATAAATATGAGAAATGCTGTGTAAAAAACAAAGTCAAAAACCCAAAGTAAAATTTTATTGCAGTTATGCTAGTGGGCTGAATAGGATGAGTCAAGCACTGACATTTTGATGGATTAGATCAATGTGATAAATATTTCTCTGATCTCAATTTATAATTAAAAATAATTCAATTATTTAAATGATAAACAAATTGTCCCATTAATTGAATGAGACTTTTCACTTAAAAATATTTTTAATGATCTAGTTCCTGCAAAATTGCCTGATTAAATGCAGGAATATCATCTGGAGATCGTGATGTGATTAAAGGCCAATTATTGGTATTGCATCGATGTACTTCTTTATCTAACCATTTGGCACCCGCATTTTCCAAATCTAACCGGATACTTTTATAAGAGGTTAAATTTTTATCTTTAATTCGCTGTGCATTGATTAAGGTCCATGGTCCATGACAAATAGCAGCAATCGGTTTGGCATTATCGGTAAAGTGCTGAATAATTTTATGAGCATCTTCATTTAAGCGTAACGTATCAGCATTTACTGTCCCTCCTGGGATGACTAAAATATCATAATCTTCTGGAGAGACTTTAGCCAAAGTTGTTTGTGGAGTGTAAGCCATAGCATGTTCTTTATCTCTCTTGACAGTTTGGACATCTTTTTGCTCTTCTGCAGCATGAATGACTTCAATTCCTTTAGATTGTAGAAATTCAAGGGGTTTGATCAGTTCATCTTGTTCAACACCGACATTGGAAGTTATGAATAATGCTTTTTTAGTCATGTTAATGATCCTGAATCATTTAGATAAGCTTTGACATTAACAAAACGACTCAATGAAGCTGTACAATTTTTGGCTTATTCTTGTTAAGGTTTGAAAATATTAAAAAATAAGCCTCATAGCTAGATGAGGCCTATTTTATCTTATGAGGGTGATTAACTTCTCTTTTAGCTTCTTGCTTATATCGTTTATTTTTTTTATTAAGGAAACTTCGTGTTTCCTTATGCTTTTAGCATAAATTTATGACTCGATATGCTGTAGAAGTTAATAAATATTTTCAGTGTAAGTCAAAGTAGACAACAAGGTATTAATTAAAGCTTAATAACCCTGATGAGTTAAATGAATAGGATTTTTTATATAAAACAATAAAATAAGACCGATTATAGTTGTTTTTCCATCCAGATTTCACAGGCATGGCTATGTCCGGTGTTTCCCTTAGGTTGATCTAAATATTGAAAACCTAATTTTTCATAGAGTTTCACTGCTTGCCAAAGTTCCTTGGTGGTTTCCAGATAACATGATTGAAAACCATGCAGCTGTGTAAACTGAAAGGCTTTTGCTAAAAGTTGTTTGGCGAAACCTAAGCCTCGAACTTCAGGTAAAAAGTACATTTTCTGAATTTCTAAAATTGTAGAATCACCCTTTAAAGGTGATAAGCCACCGCCACCCAGAATTTTACCCTGTTGATTTTCAATTACCCAGTATTGGGCATTTGATTGCTGATAAACTGTATATAAATCATCTAAAATAGGATCGGCTACAGCAAAACCAGATTCAGGAGCAAGGCCAAATTTTTTAGAAACTTCACGAATAACCTGTGCAATTTCAGCATTGTCTTGGGGTTGAATAGGTCTGATCTGGTACATAAAACTCAATGAGTAAAATAAAAGGAGATGGATTTTTATAACGCGATATCTAATAAAAATCCATCTTTTGTCCGGTTTTATGCGTAGAAAAAAGCGACAAATTTATTTTAATTCACTGGAATTTTTGCCTAACTCACGTCGAGCAATAATCAGTTGCTGAATTTGTTGAGTACCTTCAAAAATATCAAGAATTTTTGAGTCACGTGCCCATTTCTCTAACAATTCCTCTTCGTTATAGCCCACGCTTGCTGCAAGTTCGACACATTTTAAGGTAATTTCATTACAGATACGGCCTGCTTTGGCTTTGGAAATGGAGGCTTCACGTGAATTTGGCTTTTTATTGTCAGCCATCCAGGCTGCTTTCATGGTGAGTAAACGTGCAGCTTCCCATTCTGCTTCCATACGGTAAATCTGCGCTGCAATATGTGAGGTCTGCAAATAGGGTGTTTGGTAATTTTCATCCAGCTGATTTTTGAAAATTTCCTTAATTCTTTCCAATGAGGCTTTGGCACATCCGACTGCCATGGCAGCAACTAGGGGGCGGGTATTGTCAAAAGTTTCCATGACGCCTGCGAAACCTTTGGCGACATCAATTTCAGCATGGCCCAACAGATTTTCTTTAGGTACACGGCAGTCAATAAAGCTGATAACAGCCGTATCGGATGCTTTGATACCCAGTTTATGTTCAAGACGTTCTACTTTCATTCCAGGCGTTCCTTTAGGAACGACAAAGGATTTAATCGCAGCACGGCCGAGTTTCTTGTCCAATGTTGCCCAGACTACTACAGCATCGGCACGCTCACCTGAGGTGACGAAAATTTTTTCACCATTCAAGATGTAATGGTCACCGTCTTTTGTCGCTGTAGTTCGAATAGCAGCAGAGTCTGAACCACAGCCGGGTTCCGTAATGGCCATGGCCGCCCATGTGTCTTTAAATCGCTCCAGCTGTTCATCATTGGCAACGGCTGCAATCGCCGAATTACCTAAACCTTGACGTGGCATGCTGAGCAATAAACCGGTATCACCATAGCACATTTCGATTACGCCAAGTACCGTAGACATATTGACGCCATTTTTGTTGCCTGAATCTGCATAGCCACGTTTGCCCACTGCAGCACCGGCATTGATGCCTTCGCCACCATCATTCATGCCATCAATGAGGGAGGCAAACATGTCGAGTTCCTTGGGGTAGCTGTGTTCGGCTTTGTCATATTTACGTGAAATCGGTCGTAATACATTTAAAGCTGATTCATGTGCTTGATCTATCAACATTTTAAATTTTTTAGGATTTTGTAAATTCATCTGCATCATTCCTTATTGGATAGATTAAGCATGTAAGCCTGAATGTAAGATCGCAGTGGCACGTAAGTCACGATACCAGCGTTCAACCGGATGTTCTTTGGTAAAGCCATGGCCACCCAGAATTTGTACACCATCAGTACCAATTTTCATGGATTTTTCAACACAAAGTAGACGTGCTAGATAAGCCTCACGATGGAAGGGTTTTCCTGCTTCAGCCAGGCTGGCGGCATTTAAAATCAGCATGCGCATGGCATCAATTTCAATCGCCATATCCGCAATCATAAAAGCGACACTTTGGCGATGTGAAATAGGTTCGCCAAAAGCAGTACGTTGATTGGCATATTCAATGCAATAGGCTTTTATGGCTTCACAAGTTCCAACAGCCATGGCGCACCACATTAAGTTTCCCAGATCTAAAAATGCCAGATAATCAAAGTCATCATCACCTAACAGTTCAGCAGGCGTATTATGGAATTTTAAGCTAACGGTTTCGGTTGCTTTTAGACCCATAGCCGGACTTTTTTGAGCCGTAATACTGCGATCACGTTTAACAATAAATACTTCTGGCGAGCCATTGAACTCAGCATTGACTAGAAACAGATCTGCAGTTTTACCTAAAATCACCAAGGTTTTTTCGCCATTAATATAGTATTGCCCATTGATTGAACTGGCTTTGGTTTTTAATTTCAGTGGATTAAATGCAGGAGTGGCTTCCTGGATGGCAAAGGTGGCGTGTATCTCTGCATCATTTGCAAAGCTGGACAAATAGGTCGCCTGAACTTTTTCAGAACCCCATTGTGTAATGGCATTAATCACGCTAAAGGTTGAAAGTAATCCGGCAGTTAAGCTGAAATCACCTTTGGCCAAATGTTCTGCAATCAAAATATTGCTTAAAATATTTTTTTCGGTGGCCACTCCACCCAAGGCTTCAGGCAAAGCATAATAATTTAGTCCCAAGTCTGTTGCATGTTGCCAAAGCGTTGCAGGAAATTGTTCGTTATTGTCTGCCTGAGCTGCCAGTGGATAAAGCACTTCGGATGCAAACTGATCCATCGCATCACAGCTCATTTGCTGTTCTTCAGTCAAACTTAAATCAAAGAGTGATTTCGGTTGATTGGGCAAACGTTGCTTACTGACACCGGAGCTGGCTTTAAAAACTTTTTGGGTTTTGCTTAAGGTTTTAAAACCCATTTTTGAACTTTGATAGAGAGATTTTTCCAGAAATTTACGCAGTTTGAATCGATCAAGTACATCGCTACCCGCAATTCGAGTAATGAGTGATAGCCCAAGTCCTTGAGCTTTGTTTACCATATTGGTCATTTTTGTCATCCATCGATTTTCGATTCTTTATATTTTTATGCTGACATGTGGATATCGAAATGACTATGTCATCGCTGACAATTAAAATTGACTTGGATAAACGGTTAAAAATCAATTTAAATTTGATTAAATTATTGAATATTATTTATTTTATTATAAGTAAAACTTGGTATGAAAAATGAAAATTGACTAGAATGACAAGACATCATTCTAGTCTTTACACAGCTTATAGAAAATTCGCCACCATTTTCCGTACATTGGTTTTTGCATCAATGACGGTCATGAAGGTATAAGCACCAATGAATTTACGGCTAATAAACATAAACTCTTTAGGTGGCACACTGAAATAACGCGATGCCATCGATTTGGAAGCACGTTGCATGACACGGCTATGAAGCTGGCTTTTTTTCCAGTCATAGCGCTGATTTGCATCCATCACACCTTCAGGTAAGTCTGGATTATTCATAATGCTGCTAAAGGCTTCAGTGGCTAATAAAAACACTTTAGCCATATCTGGCTTGATACTTTGCGGAATAGAATCAAAGAATTCATAACCGGTCATGGCATGAACCATTTCATCGATATTGTGATCATAACCGGCTTTGATCAGATTACGAGCGACTTTCAGCAAATGTTCATCAAACTGGCGGATGGCCCCGAAATCCAGTAATACAATCTGGTCTTGAGTTTCTGCACCATCTCCCAAACGGACCAGATAATTGCCAAAGTTTGGATCAGTCTGCATTTCACCCCATTCAAAAATCTCACGAACTGCGATCTCGAGAGATGCTTCGCCTAACTGGTTACGACGTTCTTGAGGAAGAGAGAGCATGACCGGGCTGTTGATCGGCACTCCACGCTCAAAAGTCATGCACAGCACTTGATCGGTACAATATTCATCCACAATTTGTGGGACGATATAACGAGAATCATCTTTTAAACGTTCGGCAAAACGGCGAGTGGTCGCGGCTTCAATCTTGTAATTGACTTCACGATGCATCATTTCACGAACTTCATCAAACCACTGATCAAACTCACGGGTTTGCGGCACCATACGGGTCAGTTTGAGCATGTTTCTAAATAGGCTCATATCTGAATCAATCGCATCAGCGACGCCTGGATACTGAATCTTTAATACAATTTCCAAACCATCTGAGTTGCGTGTGGCGCGGTGTACCTGGGCTAAAGAGGCTGTGCCCAAAGGTTCACGGTCTATGGTCAAATCATGCAGCTTAGAGCCGAGTTGCTGTTCCAGTTGTTGTTTGATGGCCGGCCATGCAAGTGCAACAGTCTGATTGTTTAAGGTATTTAAAGCTTGGGTAATTTCTTCAGGTAAAAAATGTTCGCCATAGAGTGCCATCATTTGCCCGATTTTCACAATCGAGCCTTTCAATTTGCCGATTTCAGAAACTAGATAGTCAGCTTGTTCCTTCATGGCTTTTTTACGTTTTTTTTCTTTTTCTGCTTCGCTTGAAAATATGGTGGTTGCACTTGATGCAGCCCAACGCGTTCCTGCGAGTAATGATGCTTTAGCGATAGATAAGCGTCGATCCATGGAAGAGGTTTTAAGTTGTTTAAGCTTATCGTTCTGATCTGACATTAAACAAAATCCTTTAATCAGCAAGTCGCAGAATATTTAATTGTAACGGATATTACCGTTTATTCACGTATTAAAAAAGTTCAACATGCTGAATGGAGAGTAAATATGTTTAATTTAATTTATTTTCCATCAAAATATAATAGGGTGCTTAACTAAAATCGCTATTCCGATGGACTCAAGCTTCAATACTGTGCTGGTATTTACATCCGAAATTGAATTTTGATATCACCTTTTTGCTGTAACAATTTTTTATTGTCTTGAATGTATTTAAAAATCATGGCCTGAACCGTGTCATGCTGAAAGCCTAGTGCATAACCTTTAACAATAACGATACTCGGCAAACTAAAAAACAGATATTTGGCATCATCTTCTGATGGGCTGCTATGAATTGCCTGTTCCAGTAGTGTTTGTTGAAAGAATTTTTTTTCCTTCTGTACCTGTGCAGAATTGGTATCATTCCAGTAGTTTTCACGCATCGCCATTAAATTATTGTGTTTGTAGCTCATAACAATAAAAATATTTTGTAGAAAAAGAATTGAAAATATATGGGGCTATTTTAGCCAGATTCAATATGCAATATGAATGATTTTTTTGAGTGGGGGGATAAATGATCGAGTTATAGGAATTTGCACATGATTGATGTAGTATCACGACATAAACACAATAATAGTATTTGATATTAAGTCTTTTAGGGCAGGGGAATATTATGCGATTAGCAATATCAGTGATGCTGAGTCTGGCTGCTTTCTGGTCAAATTCAGTTTTAGCTCAAGGCTATTCTGACGAATATAATAAATGTCTCAACACTTCTTATGGTGAAATTGGAACAGTCAAAAAGTGTGTCGAAAAAGAACTGAAAAATCAGGAAAAACTTTTAAATAAAGCGTATAAGGGCTATATAAGCAAGAATGTGGTTAATCAAAGTAGTATAGAGCAACGGCATAAACTTTGGCTTAACCGTGTAGATCAAAAATGTTATTTAAAAGTAACGTCTGCCTATATGGCCGTTAAACAATCCAAGTGTGTACTCGAAATGACAATGGAGCGTACTTACTATTACCAGACCAAATAAATTCGCCCTAGATATTTGTTTTTAATCTGGTCGAAACATTATAAAACCCCACAAAACAAGGTATCATAAGGCGTTTTAAAAATTGACCTTGGAGATGCCTTAAGTGGATCAACTGACTATTAGCCCTGAACATTTACAGGAAGCCGCTGAAAACCTAAGCACAATTCGCGATTTTATCCGTTTTGGTGTTTCAGCTCTACGTCAATACGATGCACACTTAGGTCAAGGTACAGAAGATTTTTTTGCTGAAAGTTCGGCTTTGGTTCTGCAAACACTGGCATTGGACTGGAATGCCAACCCGGAAATTTTAGATGCGAAATTGCTGCCAAGTGAAAAAGCAGAATTTATCAGCTTGCTGGAACGCCGCATTAACGAGAAAGTGCCAACCTCTTATTTATTAAATCTGGCTTATTTCTGCGGTAAACCATTTTATGTTGATGAGCGTGTACTGATTCCACGTTCTCCAATTGCCGAATTGATTAATCAGCGCTTTGCACCTTACTGCCTGGATGAGCATGGTCAGATGCGTGAAGCTTTAAACAATCTTCCTGAAAATGAGCATCCGCAAACACCGCGTCGCATTTTAGACATGTGTACCGGTTCAGGCTGTATTGCAATCGCTCTGGCTTATGCATTCCCTGAATCTGAAGTGGATGCCACCGATATTTCTAAAGAAGCTTTAGAAGTGGCTTCTATTAACGCTGAACATCACAACATGCAATATCAGGTTGCATTGATGGAATCCGACTTATTTGCAAAAATTCCTGCTGAGAATCAATATGATTTAATCGTATCTAATCCTCCGTATGTGGATGCAGAAGATATGGCGGATTTACCTGCGGAATTCTTGCATGAACCTGAGCTTGCACTTGCAGCAGGTCAGGATGGTCTGGATCTGGTGCGTAAAATGCTGGCACAAGCAGCGGATTACCTGACTGAAGATGGCTTGATTGTCATTGAAGTGGGCAATTCTGAATGGGCGATGAAACAGAACTTTAATACTGTAGATTTCCATTGGCTCACTTTCCAGAATGGTGGTTCAGGCATTTTTGCTTTAACTGCAGAGCAGTGCCGTAAATACCGTGATTTATTTGTACAATCTGTTCAAGCATAAGGAGTTGTCAACATGGCAGGTAATAGTATTGGACAACTGTTCCGTGTAACGACTTGCGGTGAATCTCATGGCGTTGGCCTGATGGCGATTGTCGATGGGGTACCGCCAGGGATACAACTGACTGAAGCAGATTTACAAAAAGATTTAGACCGCCGTAAACCGGGTACCTCTAAATTTGCGACCCAGCGTAAAGAACCGGATGAAGTCGAAATCATTTCCGGTGTCTTTGAAGGTAAAACCACAGGTACATCGATTGGTTTACTGATTCGTAATACCGACCAGAAATCGAAAGATTATGGCAATATTGCGCAAACATTCCGCCCAGGTCATGCTGACTATACCTATACCCAAAAGTATGGTTTCCGTGACTACCGTGGCGGTGGTCGTTCAAGCGCACGTGAAACGGCTATGCGTGTAGCTGCGGGTGCCATTGCCAAGAAATTCTTGTTTGAAAAATTTGGTATCGTGATTCGTGGTCACGTGACCCAGATTGGCACTGAAAAAGCTGAAAAACTGGATTGGAATGAAGTTCCAAATAATCCATTCTTCTGTGGTGATGTGGATGCCGTACCACGTTTTGAAGCTTTAGTGACTTCATTACGTGAACAAGGTACCAGCTGCGGTGCGAAGCTGGAAATTCTTGCCGAGAATGTGCCTGTGGGTTGGGGTGAGCCGGTATTTGACCGTCTGGATGCAGATATTGCGCATGCCATGATGTCTATTAATGCTGTTAAAGGTGTTGAAATTGGTGATGGTTTTGCGGTTGCTGAACAGTTTGGTCATGAATCACGTGATGAATTGACCACAGCTGGCTTCCTGGCAAATCATGCTGGCGGCATTCTGGGTGGAATCTCAAGTGGTCAAACCATTCGTGTTGCAATTGCACTGAAACCAACTGCAAGTATTACCACTCCGGGTAAAACCATTAATATCGACCGTGAAGATACCGATGTATTGACCAAAGGCCGTCATGACCCGTGTGTAGGCGTGCGTGCAACTCCGATTGCTGAAGCGATGTTTGCGATTGTACTCATGGATCACTTCATGCGTCATCGTGCACAAAATGCCGATGTGGTTGCGCCGTTTACTCCGATTGAGCCTAAGTGAAGAGCAAAGCACTGCTTTGCTCGAACGCAGTGGGTGAATAGCGTCAGCTATGAACTATAAATAGAAACAAAGCACTGCTTTGCCCGAATGCAGTAAGTAATGTGCTTTTTATGATTCAATAAAAAAAACCAGACATCAAGTCTGGTTTTTTTTATTGCCTGATTTTTTATCTATTATTTGTGGTAATTTCTATGAAACAGAAATTTTTAGAAAAAAATGAAAGCATTAAAATATAGACTGGCAAATGCCAATGATGTTGAAACTCTTGTTGCGTTGATCAATCAGGCCTATCGTACCAATACAGGTTCTAGCTGGACCAGTGAGCAGCATATTATTGCTGGAGACCGGATTAATGCCCAGCAGCTAAAGCAAACCTTGGCACAAGAGAATTTTTATCTGTATATAGCTGAAGTTATAGAAGATGGGCAAATGCATTTAGTGGCATGTATCGGCTTAACTTTTCAGCAGAATAGGGTGGAAATAGGCACTTTTTGTGTAGCTTCAGCTTGGCAAAATCAGGGTATTGGCAAACATGTTTTAAAATATGCTGAGAAAATGGCAGTAGAACACTTTCCTACATTAAGTCATTATGAAATGTGGGTGCTGGATAGCAGAACAGAGCTGATTCAATATTATGCACGGTGTGGTTATGCTAAAACGCAGCATACCGAACCTTATCCCATTCATGCCAATGTAGGACAACCCTTGATTGATTTGCAATTACAACAGATGTCAAAGTCGGTGCTCAGTAGTATAAGTTAAGTACTCAAAACAGTACATAACCTTAAAATAATAGCCTAAGCTATATCATTTAACTAAACTGGTTTTGGTTTTAAGTACTTGAAAAATATGTCTATTTATAGTGTGATAACTGTGCTTAACAAATCAATCAATTTAGTGCTCGCACATGGTATAAAAATTGCTCATATTAATATAAATGATTATTGCAGGAGAGATGTTCTTCTGTGAACACGCCGAAGGAGCAACGACCCCGGAAACTCTCAGGCAAAAGGACTGTAATAATTTTAAAAATCTGGAGAGAAGCATAGAAAAATATATGCTCACCGAAGGGGATGGTCGGCGTTATTGATTATAACGATGTGATCGAAGCTCTCAGGTAACCATGACAGATGGGGCGCATAGAAATGTAGATCTACATTTCCAAGGAGTGTGCTATGTGTCATATTGTTGTGATTGGATCAGGCATTACGGGTGTTACCACTGCCTACGAGCTCGCCAATTTAGGCTATAAAGTCACGGTTTTGGATAAGCATTTGTATCCTGCCATGGAAACTTCATTTGCCAATGGCGGACAACTTTCTGCCTGTAACGCAGAAGTCTGGAATCAAAAAGCCACCGTACTGAAAGGTATTAAGTGGATGTCCAATAAAAATGCACCATTATTACTCAACCCATCTTTTGATCTGCATAAATATGGCTGGCTAATGGAGTTTCTGGGTAATATTAAACATTATGAAACCAATACTCGTGATACCGTTAAAATGGCACTTTTAGCGCGTGAGCGCTTATTTGCAGTTGCTGAAAAAGAAAATATTCAGTTCAATCTGGAAAAACGTGGGATTTTACATTTTTACCACACCAAATTAGATTATGAGATCGCCACTAAAGTGAATGATCTGCTGATCAAGGGTGGACTGGAAAGAATGGCAGTTACTCCTGCAGAAATCCAAGCCATAGAACCAAGCTTGAAAGGTGAATATTATGGCGGTTTTTATTGCCCTGGAGACGCGACCGGCGATATCCATAAATTCACCAAAGGTTTGGCTGAAGCCTCTGAAAAGTATGGGGTAAGATACCTGTTTGGTATGGAAGTCACGGATGTAAAACACCATAACAAAGGTGTTACTGTGTTTTACCATGCCAGCAATGAAAATATGCACCTAGATGCAGCTGTGGTGGAATCACAGGAAGCTGATGCCGTAGTGGTTTGTGGTGGTGTGGGAAGCTATCAGTTGGCAAATTTACTGGGTGATCGGGTCAATGTCTATCCTGTGAAAGGCTATTCTATTACCCTTTATCTGAATGATGAAGATAGTGTCAAAAATGCGCCGTGGGTAAGTTTGCTGGATGAAAGTGCTAAAATTGTGACTTCACGCTTAGGTGCTGATCGTCTGCGTGTTGCAGGTACGGCTGAGTTTAATGGCTATAACCGGGATATTCGCGCAGACCGTATTCAACCGCTGACAGATTGGGTCAACAAGAATTTCAATATGAGTACTGAAAATGTTGTACCTTGGGCAGGTTTACGTCCGATGATGCCCAACATGATGCCGATGGTCAGTCGGGGTCGCCGTGAACGGGTTTTTTACAATACCGGTCATGGTCATTTAGGCTGGACTTTATCAGCAGCGACAGCGGTGATGATTAGTCAGCAAATCGCTTCACAGCATCCTGTTTGATCATATAAAAGCATGGAGTTATTGGCTTCATGCTTTTGAATACATAAAGATTCATTATTTGAATATGGTATGATAATTTGATTCTTATCACTTTAAAATAATAGATAATTATGAATATTTTTTCAAAAATTGTATTAAGTTCAGTTTTAATTGTGGGGATGACAGGGTGTGTTTCTACCCGTGGCTTGGTATCTCTGGAATCACCAGTGAAGCAGATCAATACACAGGAAAGTGGTCTTAAAACTGCGGTTATTAAAATAGTCGAAGATAAACGTGTATTTGAAGAAAAGCCCAAACAGGCCAATATTCCTTCGCTCAAAGGTGGATTACAGCAAGCGACAGCCTCAGATAAAGCGAAAGCGATTGCCCGTAAACGTAATGGTTATGGTAAAGCCATGGGGGACATTTTCTTAAGAGATGAAACGGTAGTTTCCGTGTTCGAAAAACGCATTGAATCTGCTTTGCTGCGCTCAGGCTATAAAGTTGTACCAGCAGCACAAGTTCAAAATCCAGATTTGGTGTTAACGGTTAAAGTAAACAAGTTTTGGTCATGGATGCAACCCGGCTTTTCATACATTACCTTGAATACTGAAATTGAAACTGAAATTTATGATGCCAATAGCACTAAACAGCCTATTCGCACGTATACAAAAATATCCAAACCGACTGTAATGGCGACTGGCTCACGATGGATTGCAACAATGAATGAAGCTTTAAATGATTATGAAAGCCGTCTGGTCGATCAGTTGAAGTAAAGTAGCCCTTTAAATAAAAAGATAGAGGCATCATACCTCTGTCTTTTTATTTAATAACTTCAATCTTTTTAATCATACAGCCGGTATATACCTGCAAACCGTTCACAGCCTTTTTGTTTGGTTGTAATCGATAAAAGTGCTTTATTAAAATCGAAATGGTATTTGCAATCGTGTTCGTTATCGACAATCTCGCTTTTTTGATCAGCTGTGGTATAGGCTAAAAAAGGAATCGTTTGAGTTTCTAATTTGTTGTTCGGGTTGCGGTAGGCCACGCCCTCAATTTTAATTTTATCTTTGGTCAGTTGATGTACCTGTAAATGTACCGGTTGATGGGCAAATTGACCCTTTTCAAATTTTAAATAATGATTGGTCAAAGTCTGGTTCAATGAGGTATAAAAATTCAGATCTTCAATGCGTATTTCAAATTGCTGCTTATAACAGTCCAGGCTTTTACATTGCTGTAAGCGCTTAAACCATAAACGGTGTGTATCTTCGAGTAAATGTACCGGCGCATCGCTGACTAAAAAAGCCGTGATATAGTGATTAGAGAGTTTTTCTCGTGATTTTGCAAAACTGTCAGCGCAAATATTTTTCATTGAGGCTGTATCAGGCTGTGTACAGTCAATGTCTTGAGCATATACCATGGTTGAGCACAAACAGCCAATACTGAATAATGTGCCTAATGTTTTAATGAGATTAATATCGGTATTCACCAGCATGATCGCTTATAATTTCACTATGTTGCGCTGCTGTAACTATAGCGAAATAGAAAGCGTGAATACAACATCTCAATCATTTATTTCTTAAGGATGCTTAACGTGGTCGCACAAATTCGAATTGGTCAGGGAATGGATGTACACGCCTTTGAAGAAGGTGATTTTGTTACTTTAGCGGGGGTCAAGATTCCACATAACCAAGGCTTAAAAGCCCATTCAGATGGTGATGTGGTATTGCATGCACTCTGTGATGCATTATTGGGGGCATTGGCTCTGGGCGATATCGGACAGCATTTTCCCGACACCGATGCAAAATTTAAGGGAGCAGATAGTCGCGTTCTACTTAAACATGTCTATCAACTGATTTTAGATCGTGGTTATGTGTTAAATAATGCAGATATTACGGTCGCCTGTGAACGTCCAAAACTGGCCAAATATAATCTGGAAATGCGTCAAAGTATTGCAGATGTTCTGGATGTGCATGTTACACAAATTAGCGTTAAAGCCACAACCACAGAAAAATTAGGCTTTACCGGACGTGAAGAAGGTATTTTATCGACTGCAACAGTGTTGATTTCGCATCAGGCAAAATGATCTGGATGGATCAGCGACTGCTGTAGTTCCTGGGTAGCTTTGCGACCTTGCAGTTGTAGGGCTACTGCATGAATTAAGCCGATCCAGGTTTCATTCGGTTCCCAAATACTGTGCATCAGTTCTTGCGCTGTAGGCATGTCTACATTCATATAATATTGACGGTATAAATACATTAAACAGCTGACATGATGGTTGGTTGCACAGTGAACCCAAACCATCTGTTCTTGTACTAGATGATTGAGCAGGTCCAATACCAGTAAACATTGGTCATCAGAAGGTGTTTCTGCTGAAATGGGCAGCTTAATATAATTTAAGCCTAAATCTAAACAAACTTTATCTTCATGATCTAAATGCGGCTCGGCGTCAGACAAGGCCAAATTCACAATTGTGGTTACACCGTATTCTTTAATCAGCTTTAGCTGTTCCGCCTTAGGCTGGGCAGAAGTGAATAGATGCTCGTGAATAAACTGGAAATTTTTGATATGACTGAGTGCATGTTCAATTTCATTCATCAGATAAAATTTTTCCTAATGTTAAAGTAGAAACGCCATCTGGTCAGATGGCGTTTTAGCTCTTAGCGATTTGGTAAAACGTCTTTCAATGCTTCATGCATATCGAGCAGGGCTTTTTCAGTGGTTTCCCAATCGATACAGCCGTCAGTCACCGATTTGCCATATTCCAGATTGTCCAGATTTTCAGGAATATCCTGACGACCACCTTTCAGATGACTTTCAACCATAATGCCCACAATCGACTTGTTGCCATCCTGAATCTGTTCAGTGATGTTTTTCAGTACCAGCGGTTGCAGGTACGGGTCTTTGTTGGAGTTGGCATGGCTGGCATCAATCATGATCTTGTTGCTGACTTTGGCTTTGGCCAAGGCATTTTCAGCTTCTGCAACAGAACCTGCATCGTAGTTAGGCTTCCCATTACCGCCACGAAGTACTACGTGTGCGTACTGGTTACCGCTGGTACGAATGACAGAAACCTGACCCTGATCATTCAGGCCGAGGAAGCTGTGACCATGTTTCACCGACTGCATGGCATTGGTTGCAACGGTCAAGCCGCCATCAGTACCATTTTTAAAGCCTACAGGTGAAGATAAACCTGAAGACATTTCACGGTGCGTCTGGCTTTCAGTGGTACGGGCACCAATTGCTGACCATGAAATCAGGTCTTGATAATATTGTGGCGAGTTTGGATCGAGTGCTTCAGTCGCACATGGTAATCCTTTCTCGTTCAGTTCAACCAAAAGCTGACGACCAATACGCAGACCTTTTTCAATATTGAAAGAGTCATTCATGTCAGGATCATTAATCAAACCTTTCCAGCCTACCGTGGTGCGTGGTTTTTCAAAATAGACACGCATGACGATATAAAGGCTATCTTTAACTTTTTCGCTTAAAACTTTGAGACGATCGGCATATTCATGTGCAGCCACGGTGTCATGAATTGAGCAAGGACCAATGACGACAAACAGGCGTTTGTCTTTACCATCCAGGATATTGCGAATAGTTTCACGGCCTTTAAGGACGGTTTGATAGGCTTGCTCAGTCAAAGGTAACTCTTTTTTTAATTCTGCAGGAGTTACAAGAGGCTGAATGCTTTGTACATTCACGTCGTCGATGTCAGATTGTGTAATAGGTTTTGACTGTAGTGTATTCATTGCCGTCACTGGTTCGATCATACAAAAAATTATTTCATCCCCTGAATATAACACGAATATACATTCACCATGTTATAAAAAAGATCAATATATAGGTCAAAAAAAAGTGATGAATCGTATAGTTAAATTAAACATGTGCAGTTTTTTCAATGCTGATCACTTGTGCGGTAGCCGGTTTCGCCACAGGTTTTGCCTTGACTGGATGCAGCATGAAATTCATACCTAAGGCAAACAAGGTAATGCCCAGAATCTTACGGATAATTTTTTCCGGCAAGCGGGAACTAATCAAAGTACCTACTACAATTGCAGGAATGGAACCAACCAATAACCAGCCAAGCAAGTGTAAATCGACATTACCTGAACTCATGTGCCCAAGTCCTGCAACCAAAGTCAACAATACAGCATGCACCACATCGGAACCAATAATCCGGATCATGGGTAAATTCGGGAACATCAAAACCAGTGCCATAATACCGAATGCACCAGCACCGACTGAAGATAAGGTAACGAATATTCCCAATACAATGCCCATAATCACGATATAAGCACGTTTGTCTTTGGCTTGTAAGTTAACCTTTTCCAGATCCTGCGTCATATCAACAGGTACATCTTTACGCAGCTTGTTAAAAAATTGTTCAATATGACCACGGAATACGATAGAAACACCGGTCAGGGTCAACATAAAGCCTAGGACCATGGTTAAGACAGCTTTATAGCTACTGGATTGGCTGAGATAGTTTTCTAGTACCCAATGCGTTGCAAATGAGGCAGGAATACTGCCTACAGCAAGCCAGATGACAATCGGCCAAACAATATTCATTTTTTTTGCATGAACTAAAGACCCGCAGAATTTTGAAATAGCGGCATATAGCAAGTCTGTTCCAATGGCGATATGTGGTTCGATTCTAAACAGGCTAATCAGGATAGGAGTCATTAAAGAACCGCCACCGACACCTGTAATCCCAACGCAGAAACCAACCAAAACACCTGCTAAAATAAATTCTAATGGACCAAACATGGTTATATGCCAAATATCAAAAACGTGCATATGTTATGACTTTTTCATATAAGTCGTTGTCTTGATTATTGATTTGCTTATTCTAAAAAGAGATAAAGCGGGATTTTATTTTCTTATGTTGTGCGTTAATATTTTTGTCTGATTAAAATTAAATATTGAAAATTCAGCAGGATATGAATTCTTGAAATAGAGATCGGAATAATGGAAGTTGATTATATAGCAGTTCAACTTAGACACTATCTGGGCTACTGTTATGTGATGCATTTTCACAAAAAGTTTCGATAGCCTTTTTTATAGTGGAACTATTCATATAGGTCATATAGTCACAATTTGCAGTCTATTTTTTTCATGAAATATCCATGAAGCGATTTGTCCTTGAAAACCAGAACATTAATGAAAAATATTAGGCTGAAAATAAAATGTTTGTTGATCTATCGCCACTGTGTCTGAAAAGATTTTAGAATTTCCTGCTGAAGCCATGTTTGTATCGAACGCAAATTTTTCCCAACACGGCATTTAAATTTATTGTTTTGCTATAGTTTGAAGAGATTAATGCTTAGTCATGTAAAGATAAAGGACTATGCTAAAATATTAAACTATTCAGCCGCAGGACGTATGGGGAAAAACACTTGCAAAATAGAAAACTAAAAATTGGAATGGTGGTTGGTGAGGTTTCAGGCGATACCCTTGGCGCTAAACTGATCCGTAGTTTTCGTGAGCAAGGCATAGATGCCGAATTTGAAGGCATCGGTGGTCCACAGATGATTGCTGAAGGTTTCAAAAGCTATTATCCGATGGATATTTTGTCTGTTATGGGCATTGTGGAAGTTTTAAAAGATCTGAAAAAACTTTTCGCCGTGCGTGATGGTTTGCTTGACATCTGGAGCAAAGAGCCAGTGGATGTCTTTGTCGGGATTGACGCGCCAGATTTTAATTTACGTTTATCTAAAAGTCTGAAACAGAAAAACTTACCGATCAAAACCGTGCAATATGTCAGTCCTTCAGTCTGGGCATGGCGTCAGGGACGGGTACATGGCATCAAAGCCAGTATTGATCTGGTACTGTGTTTATTTCCTTTTGAGAAAACCTTTTATAAGAAATTTGATGTGCCAGCTGCTTTTGTCGGGCATCCATTGGCCAGTCAATTGCCTTTGCAAAATCCGCTGATTGAAGCCAAGCAAGAGCTGGGCTTGAACGTGGAACACAAGCACATTGCACTGTTACCGGGGAGTCGTCGTGGCGAAATTGAAAGACTGGGTCCTTTGGTGCTTGATGCTGCCAAAATCGTCAGTCAAAAGTACCCTGAATATATGTTTCTGATTCCTGCGATTAATGATGCACGTAAGCAGCAGATTGAAGCATTGCTACAACAGTATCCTGCTGACTTGGTGGCTAAAGTCTGTTTGCTGGAAAATACTGATACGGAATCGAAAATTGGCCGTCAAGTGATGAATGCTTCCAATATTGTGGCATTGGCTTCGGGAACCGCAACTTTAGAAGCGATGTTGTTACACCGTCCGATGGTGACTTTTTATAAACTAAACTGGCTGACCTATCATTTGGTCAAGTTCCTGATCAAAATTCCATATTATTCGTTGCCGAATATTATTGCCGGGAAAAAGGTCATTCAGGAACTGATTCAGCATGATGCAACGCCAGAAAATCTGGCTGCTGAAATTGAAAAACTGATGAACGTTGAAACTGCACAAATTCAGGCTATGCAGCACATCACCATGCATAAGCAGCTGCTTTCAGGCAATAGTGAGGATCCGGTTCAGGCTATTCTGAATACCTTGAATGCTGGTATATCTGATTAAGCCTGATTTACTGGAACTGCTGGCGATATTGGCTTGGGGTTAAATTAAACAGGCGTTTAAAGGTCTGGCTAAAGGCCGTTTCAGAAGAATAACCGACGCGATGGGCAATTTGTTGGATAGACAGTTGTCCTTCACGTAAATGCTGCGATGCCAAACGGAAACGGTATTGCTGTAAATAGGCCAACGGTGTTTCGCCTACGATACTGCTAAATAAGGTGGCGAACTTGGAACGGGACATGCAGCATTGTTCAGCCAGACTTTCTACCGTCCAGGCCTGATCAGGCTTACCATGAATAGCCGCCAAAGCATTGGCCAGTTCGGTATGGGAAAGCGCCCGTAGCCAGTTATTTGAATCCTGCAACTGGGCAATATAATCGCGTACACATTCAATAAAAAGAATACTCACTAGATGATCGAGAATTTTGTCGCGACCCGGACGAATTTGATAGGCTTCTACGGCCAAAAAATGTAATCCGATTTGTAGCCATTCAGGGGCAGTACTGCCGGTAATATGCTGAATATGGATATAGTCGGGCAGGGCATTCAGTAAGGGGCGAGCCATAATGGTATCAATATGACAACGGATTGCTAGAATCAGTGCAGGTTCACCGCTGGTACTTCCAAATTCAATGGTTTCTTGCCTTTTTTCATCAAAAAGCCCGGTAATATTAAGTGCTTCAACCAAATTGTGTTTGTCATTACTTCGGCAGGTATGGTTTTGCCCTGAAGGGATCAGGATTAAATCTCCCGCCTCGAGCTGCAGCATTTTTTGCGATTCAAACTGAATGTTGAGTGTGCCTACCAGAACCACATAGCCAATCATGGCATCCTGTTCCCGATAAGCATAAGCCCAGTGACCTTGCGGTTTTAAATAAATGTATTCAGATTTATTCAGATGAATATCGTCAAAAATTTTACTTAAGGCATCCATGTCTTATCGTTCTGTCATCATCTAATAAAAATTATAAAAAGCCTTGATTGATATCCGCATGTGTTTTTAGGTCAAATATTGGCTAGATATGCCAAGGACGTTTGCATAGCTTTTTTGGACGTTTACAACTGTTCTTGAGGACCTATTTCTAGAAATATAACGTTAGAACAAAAAATAGGGAAGATCGCCAGCATGAATGCACCAGTAAATTTAAATCAAGCCACACTTCAGACCCTGCCTAATGCTTCAGGCTTAGCCCTCGACAAAAAGCGTTATTGGTGGCTGCTAAGTCCCGGTTTGCCGGTGATCGGTATGGGGATTTTGGCTGGCTATCAGTTTGGTCCTAAAGCCACGAAAAAAATCTTTGCTTTGGGCGGTCCTTTATTGCTGCATGTGATTATTCCAACGGTTGATGCTCTTGTGGGCGATGACAGTAATAATCCTGATGATGAAGAAATTAAGTCACTTGTAGCCGACCCTTATTATGACCGTATTGTAAAACTGTTTATTCCTTTGCAGATGGCAGCCAATCTTTTTGCCGGTTATGTGGTGAGTCGTAAAGAAACTTCTTTTCTGGATCAGATACTGCTCGGTATTTCCATGGGCGCGATTAATGGTGTAGGCGTGAATACAGCGCATGAGCTGTCGCATCGACCACATAAAAAGGATCATTATCTTGCCCATGCCACATTAGCGCCGCTGTTTTATAATCACTTTCGGGTTGAACATCCTTATGGACATCATAAGCGTGCTGCAACGCCTAAAGATCCAGCTTCTTCGAAAATGGGTGAAAGCTTCTATGAGTTTTGGCCAAGAACGGTATTTGGTGGAATTAAATCGTCCATTGAAATTGAAAAGAACCGTTTAAAACGTAAAGGCTTATCTTTCTTTAGCAAGGAAAATGAACTGTTTCAAGGTTGGGCGATGAGTGCCGCTTTCCATGCCGCCATGCTGAAATTATTTGGTAAAGATGTAATTCCTTATTTGGCCACGCAGGCTTTTTATGGCATCAGTTTGTTTGAGATTATTAACTATATTGAACATTACGGTCTAATGCGTGACAAAAAGGAAGATGGAACTTATACACGCACCATGCCTGAGCATAGCTGGAACAATAACAATATTACTACCAACCTGTTTTTGTACCAGTTGCAGCGTCATTCCGATCATCATGCCTATCCGACACGTCCATTTCAGGCCTTACGTCACTTTGATGAAGCACCTGAATTGCCAAGTGGTTATGCCACCATGTTATTACCAGCTTTAATTCCATCGCTCTGGTTTAAAATGATGGATAAACGTGTATTCGACCATTATAAAGGTGATTTAAATAAAGCCAATATTCATCCAAAACGCCGTGCCAGCATATTCAAGAAGTTCGGTGTGTCTTTATAAAGTATTCTGCGCTGTTCTATTTGGAAATTTTCTATCAATAAATATATTTAAAAAAGCACTTATTTTTACAGAGATAGAAAATTTCCCGTTCTTTTTTGAAGAACATATATGAATGATCTTGATAGCTTGGATGTAAAATTCATCATTTTTATACGTTATGGCACACAGGAATTTAAGGTGTTTACGGATTAGTGTAATAGATTTTTCCTGTGACCAAATCATGCAGGAACAGGAAGTTCAGCAATAAAAAAAATAAATAGAAGTAAAGAAAAAATTCTTAGATCAGCAAGGTGATGTACGATAGGAGTCAGATCTAAGCATCAAATACGAAAAGGCCCGACATGATGTCGGGCTTTTATTTTATACAAATTTTGTAGATTTTTTACACAATTTATGGGAGACTTAATTTTTGAATGAGCAATAAAAATAATTTAATATGTATTGCTAAAAAAAAATGACTTTAAATAAAATTTAGAACATTAAAATAATTTAAATTACAACAATAAGTTAGAGGTTTTTTGACATGACAAGAAAATACAGTAAATTTTTTTCTGCAGCATCTGAGTTTAATCTGGATAATTTTCCATACTACTGGATTACTCAAGTACATTCTCAATATGTTCAGAATGTGGATCATGCGTTAAAAAAATATGGTTTAGACAATTCTCGTCGGCGTATCTTGTTGGCTTTAAAGTCCAAGCCCAATGCGAGTGTATCCGAGCTATCCGAGATGCTGATTTTTAAGATGTCGACGACTACGAAAATTATTTATCGTCTAAAAGATGAAGGCTTGGTACACACTTATTGTTGTGAAGACGATGCGCGAATTACCCGTGTTGTTTTAACCCATATGGGCGAGCAAATGGTGCAAAAAATTAACGATCTGAGTCATATTGTTTTAGATCAGTCTTTTGAAGGTTTGACTCCGTTGCAAATTGAAAAAATGTTAGACAGTCTTAAACTTATTTTCAGAAATTTAGCTCATTAATTGTAATGTGATCAAAAGGCGTGGATGCAATATCCACGCTTTTTATCAACTGTAGGATCTACTTTTTAAAACTAAAAAAGCATATTTTTAACAGTTTTGATTTAAACCTGAGTATCGCGCTATAGCAGGTTGCTAAGATAAAGCCAGTTTTTCAAATAAAAGTATATGAATTAGAGATAACAAGTAAAGGAAGACCAATACCCAACATCACAATAACCGCTTGTAAAAAAATACTGAGTCTAGTTGACAGTAGAATAGGAGATCACCTCAGCCTTGCTTAGGCTTAGATTTTAGTCACGTCCATAATTCGGTTTTAAAATATAAGTCCTAAAATGGTTTTTTAATGTTTTTGTAGAGTCACGTGATTTAAAAGATGAATCTAAAATAGCCTAAGCAAACTAAACATTCACTTTTAAAAGGCATATAATTTACTTATCTCGTTATTAATATCCTCAAAAATGACACCAGCTTGTAAAGTTTTAAAATCGAATAAAATTGAATTTTCTATTCATGAATATGAACACGATACCAATGCAAAAAGCTTTGGTCTAGAAGCGGCCGAGAAACTGGGTCTCAGCGTTGAAGAAGTCTTCAAAACTTTATTAGTCACCGATGACAAGAACTACTTTGTAGCAGTTTTACCAGTGAATCATCAATTAAATTTAAAGAAAGTCGCGGCGGCTGTAGGCTGTAAAAAATTACAGATGGCCGATCCTAAAAATGCCGAACGCTTAACAGGTTATCTGGTCGGTGGAATTAGCCCGGTTGGACAGAAAAAACGATTAAAAACAGTGATTGATGCTACGGCCCAAGACTTGCCAAAAATATATGTTAGTGGTGGTAAAAGAGGTCTGGATATTGGCATAAAACCACAAGATTTAGCTCAGGTTTTAGGTGCACAATTCGTAGATATACTGGACTTATAAAAATTTATTTAAATGCTGCTAATCAGCCCTAAAGAAATTTAGGGCTTTTTTATGGAGATTTTAGTGATTGGCCGTACTGCCCTAAGATACGATTAAATATGGCTCGGTTTGTACTAACTAAAATAAAGGACTTACCACAATAGATGTGAATGCCAATATGAAAGTTAGTTTTAGGAACTTGTGATTGAGTGTTTATAAATCTGGAGGAATTATAAATCTGTGTATAGTCATGCTGTGGTTTGTATCAGTAGCATAAAAGTTATCCCTATTATTTTTTGCCGTGATTAATGCTGGGATTGATGCTCTGCTTTATATTAAAGTTATGGTTCAGAAAAAAAAGATCGTTAAATCATGATGATATAACAGGTAGCTAAAGATACATCAGGCTAATATCTAGGTGAGGGATACACAGGGCTATTGGGCTGTAAAAATAACCGTTTGCATCAGGAATATGCTTGAAGAACTGAATAAATTTCAGCATAGGCTGAATATTGTTAAGCCAATGCTTTATTTAATTGCATCAAATTCATGGTTAAATAACGTGATTGAATTTAATGTGAATTTTACGTGTTTCTAAAGCCTGCAATGCCAGTTGTGCCCACGCTTGCACAGGACTATCCTGAGTGGCATAAGGGGCGCACGGATTATTCACTCTGGTATCTGGAAATACAGCAGCCTGAATTGCTGCTCTATTTAGACCATTTACGTCAGCATTTTTCTGACCTACTGTTTATGCCCAATACGCGCCAGTTTCATATCACTGTATTTATTTGCGGCTTTTTGACTGCAGACAAACCCGAGTGGGATGATGATTTTAGCCAGCAGCAATTACAACAACAAATTGAAAATTTAAGCTCGAGACAAAAATCTTCATTTAAATTGAAGACAAGGAACTTAAATAGTTTTGAAAGCGCGCTTTTTATTGAAATTGAGGATATTGAAGGAAGCCTGGCCGAGATTCGTCAACAGTTATATACCTGTTCAGCAGAAGTCGCAGCATTGCAATATTGTCCTCATATCACTTTGGGACTATATAAAGGCCATATTAATAGCGATGCGGTTTTTGAGCGCATGCAAAATATTCCACAGCAGCAATTTGAATTTCAGATCCAGCAATTAACTTTTGGGACCTACAATGCCCAAACCTTGCAGGGGCCATTAACACCATACCATCAAGTTATTTTGGGTGATGCATGATTCAACTCATTTTAGGCGGCGCCCGTTCCGGCAAAAGCCGTCTTGCGGAACAAGCCGCAAAAGATTCAGGTTTGCCTGTCCGTTATATTGCAACGGCTCAAGCTTTAGATACGGAAATGCAAGAACGTATTCATCATCATCAAGCACAGCGTCCAGCCCATTGGCAGCTGATTGAAGAGCCTTTCTCACTGGCAGAGCGATTGCAGCAAATTGATGCAGCAAATCAGCTGATCCTCGTCGATTGCCTGACGCTATGGATGACTAATCTGTTAATGCATGAAGATGAAAATCTGCAAGCCGTAGAATGTGAAAAATTACTGGATGTGCTGCCAAGTTTGCAATCACAAATCATTTTGGTGAGCAATGAAACCGGATTGGGCGTTGTTCCCATGGGTGAGATCAGCCGCAAGTTTGTGGATGAATCAGGTCGTTTACATCAACAACTTGGAAAAATTGCCGATAAGGTGATTTTTTGTGTAGCTGGTTTTCCCATGATTTTAAAAGGAGAGAAATAATGAACTGGTGGTTAGATGCGTGTAAAACGCCAAGTGCAGAAGCCCGACTACAGGCTGCAGAGCGTCAATTACAGTTAACCAAACCAATCGGTTCACTTTCTGAACTGGAAAATGTTGCGATTCAGTTGGCCTGTTTGCAAAACAATCAGCGCCCGAACATTGATAAACCGTGGATTACCATTTTTGCTGGTGACCATGGCGTGATGGAAGAAAACATTTCAGCCTATCCGCAAGCGGTAACTCGCCAAATGCTGCAAAATTTCACCAGCGGTGGAGCCTGTATTAGCGTAATTGCCAAGGAATACAATGCCAGACTGCAAGTGATTGACTGTGGTTCAGTCGGTGATGCCTATGAATATGCAGGCGTTGAACGTTATTGCATTATCCCGGGTACGGCCAACTTTGCCAAACAAGTTGCCATGACTGAAGAACAATGTATAGAAGCTTTAAATCTTGGTCGTAAAAGTGTCGAGGAGGCAGTTGCAGAGGGTGCTTCAATCTATGTGGCTGGGGAAATGGGTATTGGCAATACCTGTTCTGCTTCTGCTGTCGCCTGTTTTTTACTGAATGAGCCTGCTGAGCAACTGACCGGTGTAGGGACAGGGATCGGTGAAGAACAGCTCAACCATAAGAAAAATGTCATTAACCGTGCGATAGCATTACACCAGGAATATGTAGGTAGTGATGCATTTAAAGTCCTATGTGCCGTAGGCGGACTGGAAGTGGCTGCAATGGTCGGTGCTTATATTCGCTGTGCACAGCTCGGTCTGCCGATGGTGGTTGATGGTTTTATCACCACAGCATCTGCATTAGTCGCCGTACGATTAAATCCGGCTGTACGTGACTGGATGCTGTTTGGACATCAGTCTGCTGAATACGGTCATCAACGTTTATTGCAAGAACTGAATGCCAACCCTTTGCTGAAACTGAATTTACGCTTGGGAGAAGGCAGTGGTGCCGGGGCAGCTTTAGGAATCATCAAGTTAGCATGCAGCCTGCATAACAATATGGCAACTTTTGCTGAAGCCGCCGTGACAGGTGAAAAAGTTTAATCTGTCTAGATTTAAGGATGATTTAAGATGTACAGGATTGATTTGCTGCGTCATGGCGAGACCGAGCTGAGTCATACTTTGCGTGGTTCAACCGATGATGCCTTGACGGATTCAGGCTGGCAGAAAATGCATCAAACGGTAGATCAATTCTTAAAAAATAATTCACCTAACCCTTGGGATGTTGTGTTTAGTTCGCCTTTGCAGCGCTGTGCTTTATTTGCAGATGAAATTGCCAGCAATTTAAAGCTTGAACTTATTCTAGATCGAAATTTGCAGGAAATGCATTTTGGCGATTGGGAAGGGGTTTCTACGCAAGAGATCTATGAAAAGCAGCCGGAGGCATTGGCGCAGTTCTGGGAAACTCCAACCCGATTTAGTCCCCCTAATGCAGAAACCATGCAGCAGTTTCAGCAGCGTATTTTAAATGCGCTGCAACAGATTCAGGGTTCCATGCAGCAACATCAATTTGCACATGCAATGGTGGTCACGCATGGCGGGGTGATTAAACTGTTAAAATGTCTGGCATTCAATCAACCCTTGGACAATATTTTAAAAATGTCTGCTGAACTGGGGCAATTCAATCATTTTATTCTGCATGATGATTTAAGCATTGACTATGTGGAGCAATCAGCATGACGCCATTTTTTATTGCACTGCAGTTTTTAACGACATTTCCGGTTCAATTAAAACAGATGCCGAGCAAACAGCAAAATGCTCAATCTTTGCTGTTTTATCCTGTGATTGGACTGGTGATTGGACTGATTTTATTTGCACTTGCCCATCTTTTACAGGCGATCCCCGTTATTTTATTAAGTAGTGTGATTTTAGTGCTGTGGATCTGGTTGACAGGCGGGTTGCATCTGGATGGTCTGGCTGATACTGCTGATGCCTGGGTGGGTGGTTTTGGTGATCCTGAACGTACCTTAGCTATTATGAAAGACCCGAGCTGTGGACCAATTGGCGTGCTCAGTTTGATCATCCTATGTCTGCTGAAATGGTCGGCACTATATGTATTATTGCAAGAGCGCTTATATTCAGCCCTGATTTTGTTTCCGCTATTGAGTCGTTTAGCACCATTATTTTTATTTTTAACTACCCCTTATGTGCGTAAAAAAGGTTTAGGCACTTCAATAGCAGAATTTATTCCGAAAACTGCCGCCATTATTGTATTTGTATTGAGTTTACTAACATCAGTGTATTGGGGATGGGCTGGAATGCTGTGTGCTTTATCTATGCTAGGTACATTACTTTATTTAAGATACAAATTTATCCAGCGTATTGGAGGAATCACCGGTGATACGGTAGGGGCGAGTATTGAAATTTGCGAGGCGGTGAGTCTTTTGAGTTTCATTGTAGCCAGTTTTTATTTAACCATCACATGATTAAAAAGAGGAAGTGAGCAGCCTGATCACCTAAACAGCATCACTTCCGTAACATGGTCATTACTTATAAATAAGTGACGACCATGGAAATAATTGCCGGTCCCAGCAGCACCATAAATACCCCTGCAAGTACCATGGTCAAACAGGCCACTACGCCTTCCTCACGATGGCGCATAAAGGCTTTACTGGTACCAAAACCATGTGCCGCATTCCCAAAAGACGCGCCTTGAGCAAAGCGTGAATTGAGTTTGAGTGCCAGTAGAAGCATATCTCCCATCGCTACACCCGCAATCCCGGTAATCATGGTAAATAAAATCACCAGTTCAACTGAACCACCTATATGGGAAGTGAGTTCCATGGCAAAGGGCGTGGAAATGGAACGAGCCATTAAACTGTAAGATGTGGTCTGATCAAAATGAAATAATTTTGCCAGATAAAATGCGCTGATCACGCCGACAATCATGCCCACCACAATGCCTAAACCAATCGACAATGCATGTGCTGTAATGACTTTGCGATATTCATAAATCGGAATGGCAAAGGCAATGGTCGCAGGTCCCAACATCCAGATCAGCCATTGATTTTCCACCATATAGGTATCATAGGAAATATTGAACGCCAGCATCAATATCACCAGAATAAGAGGCACAAAAATACCGGGTGCCAACAGCATGTAGGGATATTTTTTATGCAGTTTTTTAGCCAGTACATAACAGATGAGTGTCCCGAGAAAACATATAAGCGCAGTCAGGTTCATATTATTTTCCCTGTTCTAACAGGTGTTGGGATGGTGATTTATGCTTTAAACGGGCTTCCAGTTTAAAGCCAAAATATACGCTATAGGCTGTAGCCAGCATCACACAGAAAGTGCCGATCACGACTGATAAAATCAGTTGCCAGCCCTGAGTTAAAAGCAGGTCTTTATATTTAATGATGCCGACTACACAGGGAATAAATAACAAGACCAGTTCACCCAGAATAAAATCTGAACCTGTTTTAATCCATTGCAGTTTAAACAGGCCACTCAGTAAAGCCATTAACACCAGTAACAGGCCAATAACTCCGGCAGAAACCGGTAAATTGAGCGCATGTTGTATCAGTGAGGAAATCCACCAGATGAAGATCAGCAGACTGAGCTGTAATATCACCTGAGCAATATAAATTGATGGAGCAGAATGTGAAGAAGTAGACATAATCAGAAAATATAAAAACTTGCAGGTATTTTAAATTTGACCATGTGTTCATATTATGAATAATAAAAAAAAGATTATGCATAAATGGAATGATAGGTGGATATTAAGAGTCTGAGCGTATTCGTTAAAATTGTGCAATTGCAAAGTTTTACCCGAACAGCAGAGGAGATGTGTGTGACCCAGCCCACCATCAGTAAGACCATACATCACCTGGAACAGGAAATTGGTGTGGCTTTATTTCACAGGGGGGATGCCGGTCGTAAACGTGATGTTGCCTTAACCTATACTGGTGAACAAGTGTATCAACATGCTTTGGTCATACTGGAACAACAGCAACGTATTTTTGAAACAGTGGCTAAAATCCGGCAACTCAAACAGGGCAAATTAACGCTGGGTTTACCGCCATTAGGTTCAGTTTTACTTAGCAGTTTAATTGCCAAGTTTCACAAGCAATATCCGCATATCGAATTAAGTTTTCTGGAAGTCGGTGCAGCTGCGATTGAAGATGCCATTTTGGCGAAAAAAGTCGATGTTGGCATTTTACTGGGACATTTAAAACCTGTACTGAGCGGTATTCCTATTATGGATTCACCTTTATGTTTGCTTTCTCGAAAAGATACCCAGTGGAAGAATCGACAAACCGTAAAATTGATTGAATTAAAAGAAGAGTCTTTTTTACTTTATGATGATTCCTTCACTTTAAACAATATGATTATTCAGGCAGCAAATTACGTCGGTTTTGAACCGCATGTGGTTTGTAAAAGTAGCCAATGGGACTTTATTGCCAAAATGGTCGAGTCGGATGTAGGGATTGCTTTGTTGCCAAAAATTTATTGTGAACAGCTGGATCAGGAGAAATTTAACATCAGTCTGCTGGAAAGCCCTCATCTAAACTGGACGCTGAGCATGGCCTGGAATACCACCGTTGCCATGAATCCGGCAACACGGGCATGGTTAAAAATTATTGAGGAAAATCGGGATAAAATTCACTTTTAAAAAAATTGGTTGGCAGTAGATTGTAAAAACAGGGTTTGGATGCAGGCCGAATTCAATCTTGATGTTTATGGTACATTGGGCAAATCAGTGGATGAATGAAGACTTAGGACAGCCGATGCAATATATGCATAAAAGCTGTGGTCATAAAATGATCCCGTGACGGGTATGTTCTGGATGTCATACAATGCTGCATGCCAAGCAGGTTAAAGTTGAACTGACGCAAGATGATTACGAGTACCGGGAACAGCACAAAATATCATCCTAAATCTTTTCCTTCAGGATTTATAGACAATTCGGCGGTTTAGGAATACCGGCCAGACGGCTTAAATGACGTGCCACCAGACCGGTCTTAAATTGCTCTTGCAAGACGGCATTATTGATATCGGCACTGACGGTTTTCATCAGGAATTTGATCAGTGGGCGTGTTGCCGGTGAATGTCCAAACTGTTGATAGAACTGGCGTACTGCATGCAAAACTTCAAAATGCCACGCTGTAAGTTGCAGCTCCAGAGAGTTTGCCAACTCTTGAGCCACCGTTTCATTCCAAATAGTGTAATCGACTAAGTGACCATCTTGATCGAGTTCTAAATTCATCATTAATCTCAAATTAGTTCAAGCGAATACAGCGGGTATAGTTGAGGCAAATATCTGCAAATTCTGCATAAGAAATCAGCTGTAAATTTTTGGTTGTTTGTCCCGCAAGGATTTCCGCATCGGTGTCCAGTACATACACCTTGTTCAATGATTGCAGAAATGAATGCTGTAGTTGCAGGACCGATTCACCCATCATCACAACCGTATCTTTAGGGCTATAAACCTGTTGCAATTTGCTCAAAACATTCGGGGTTGCTGAAAAAGTACTTTGCACCAAATATAAGTTTTTATTCGACATAATCAGTTTACTCTTCAACTTTACCAGTACAGTACAAAATCAAAACTTTGAATGAAATCAGGATTTAACTCAACAAATTCAATATCCTGTTGAGCATTGGCTACAAAGTGTGAATGTTGATGTTTGTTTTCAATCAAAATTGGGCTAAGGTCATAAAATTCAAAGCTATCGACCATGTTGGATGCCACTTTAAAGGCATGTTTAAATTGCTCAAATTGCAGTTCGGCATTGAGTAAACTTAAGGCTGCATCTTGCAGTAAAACTTTCACTTCACAGCCAAAAGTTGCTAGTACCATCGTGGCAGACAGACTTTCATGCACCTGCAAATTGGCCAGATTGGCTTGGGTCAGAATAACGAGTACAGATTTCACACAATTTACCTTTTAAAAGCAACAAAGACCAAAAAATATCGTCTTAGAATTGAATCAGACGTTGTGTTGACTGCACTGCATCGGCAAGTTCACCCAGACCAACCAGTTCAAAGCCTTGCGCAAGATTGTGTTGGCTAATTTGATGTCGTTTGGCATTTTCCTCATCGCTAATACCACGCGCCAAAGCAGCACTCACACATACTGGTAAGCGAATTGCCAGTTTTTGCCATTCTTCAGTCAGGTTACGCTGATCATCCGGAACCCATTGCAAGGCATTTGCTACAGCAACACCGTCCTGATAGAAGAACACGCGAAATGGCTGGTTTTTAGCGTGCAAGGCCTGAGCCAAACCCAAGGCATGCCAGGCGTAAATCGAGGTTGGAGCGGAGGTAATTAGTAATAAGGTACTCATCGAAATTCACTTGAAGAATGCCCAATCCAATATTGATGCATCCAAACTTCATAAGAAAAGGGTAGTATACAATGATTTTAGGTGGTATCTAAAGAATTCAGAACTTAATGTTAAAGTTATTTAAAAAATAATTATTTAAAAACAATGTTTTATTTGGGGTTGTGAAAATTAAAAGTCATAAAACCTGTTTTTTATCTGCATGAAATTCCCTATATTTCCTTCCTTTTTTCACATTATTGGTAAAATAAAAAGTAATCTGAACCAGATCTACACCAATGCTGGCCTTTTCAAAAGAAAACCCATCACTGGGACCGGCTGGGTAGCGTTACTTCGTTATTACATGTCATGGTTTTCTTTGATTTTGGCTTGATAGTAAGGTAAGTGAACGTTGTAAAAATGATGATATCTTGATTTTAATCTTTGATTAATTTTGGGAATAGCTAGCAGATATATATTTAAATCTAATGAAATTAATGTCTTAATAGAAAAATAATTGTTATACTCTCGCCAATTTTGAGCACAGCCGTGCCTATTTATTTCTTTGAATTGTAAATACTTTTTATGAACCGTAAATTTTTTGCTGCTACTGCATTATTTTTTGGGCTAATCAATCCATTAGCCGCTATGCCATTCGATCCGTTAATTGGCACTTGGAAAGTTATTGATGATCGTACTGGTTATTATGTTTCAGACATCGTGATTCGCAAGAATTCTAAAACACAACAGTACAGTGCTGTCATTACTAAAAATCGATCTTTACCTGGTGTTGCAAGTTCTGAAGTATGTAGCAAATGCCAAGGTGAACTGAAGAATCAGCCAATTTTTGGAATGGAAGCTCTTAAAGGTCTGGTTGCTGATACTAGCAATAAACAATTTAACAAGGGTATTTGGATTAATACGCAGGATGGACGTGTATATGATATTGATGCCAGTTTAAATGCTGCTGGAGACCAAATGAAAGTCAATGGTAAAGCTAAAAGTGCCAATGTAACTAGCATCATGACTTGGAAGAAGCTCTGATATAATTCTCAAGTGATTATTTTTATTGGTAAATAAATTATAAGCAAGAATAGGCAAAAGAAACCCATCACAGGGATGGGTTTTGGGAATTAGTGCTACTTAGTTATTACAGGTCTTACCTTCGAATCCGACCTTGCCTATAAAATAGCGAAAGTTTATTTCAGAAATAAGAAACCCACCGAAGTGGGTCTGTGCGATCGAATACTATCCGTAGTATTTGATCATTAAGGTATGCTTAATATATTACTATTTTATTTAAGCTTGTTTAACAACTAAGCGTATAGAATTTTTGTGGTGTTTCAAAAAGTATGCTGGCGTTAAATAAACTCATTTTTAGTTCAATATAGAGAATGTGCTGTATGACTTTGGTTAGATCAATATACTAAAAATATGTTGAACTCATGCAAATAGTATTATAGACCCAGTCTCAACAAAGAATTGAGATGCTGAACATTACAAAGTCTTGCGACTTACGCTTAAAATTAGAAATGGAAAAAATTATGTCAAATAAATTCAATAATAAAGTGGCCTTAGTTACTGGAGCTGGTTCTGGTATTGGCAAAAGTACCGCTATGCTTTTGGCCCAACAGGGCGCAAGTGTGGTGGTTTCAGATATTAACCTGGAAACTGTTCATAAAGTTGCTAATGAGATCGTGTCTTTAGGTGGGAAGGCTGTAGCAAATAAAGCTAATATAGCTGAGCCTGAAGATATGAAGGCAGTGGTTGAATTTGCTGTCAGCACATATGGCGCACTGCATTTAGCATTCAATAATGCGGGAATTCTGGGGGAGCTTAACCCAACTGCAGAATTGAGCATTGATGGGTGGCATCGTGTACTTGATGTTAATCTAAATGGAGTATTTTATAGCATGCGCTATGAGATTCCTGCAATATTGGCTGCGGGAGGTGGAGCGATTGTTAATACCTCTTCAATTGCAGGCTTAATCGGGTTTAAAAATATTCCTGGTTATGTGGCTGCAAAGCATGGTATTACCGGATTAACAAAAGCAGCGGCATTGGAATATGCGGATCAAGGTATTCGCATTAATTCAGTACATCCTGGTTATATTAAAACGCCTTTAAGTGCTGAGATTGATGAGGTAGAGATGGTTAAATTACATCCGATTGGTCGAGCAGGCAACCCGGAAGAAGTTGCTCAGGTCGTTGCCTTTCTGCTCTCTGATGATGCTTCATTTGTGACTGGCAGTCAGTATGTGGTCGATGGTGCATATACTTCGCAATAAAAAACAACAAAGATGGCTAGGTGTGTCTAGTTGTTTGGCTAGAATCATGTCTTATCGTGTGTTCTATGTAAAAGTATTCCCATGTTTTTATTTTTATTCCTTTTGATGAGCATCAACATTCATTGAATAAGTTTTTTATTTTTTTCATAAACAATATACAGTTCATAGTCATAACTGCAACACATGCAATATTCCAAATCTTTAAGATGGTGTTATAGTGCTCTTGCAGATTAGCCGACTCAAGAGAATTTTGAGTCGGTTTTTTGCTTTTAATATCTGTGGATAAGTTGCTGTAAACACCAAAATTACACCAATGAATTGCAAGGTACTGATTATTATAAGGAGTATCTATACAATGATTTTAGTGACTGGTGGTTTAGGCTTTATAGGCTCACATATTGCGTTAAGCCTGATGGCTCATGGACAAGAAGTCATCATTGTTGACAATTTATCCAATGCAACTTTACAAACCTTAGAACGACTTGAGTACATTTCCGGCATGTATGTGCCTTTTGTCAAAATTGACATCCGTAATACACCAGCCTTAAACAAAGTTTTTGAACAATATTCTGTAGAAGCTGTCATTCACACCGCCGGTTTTAAATCAATAGAAGAATCTGCGCTTAAACCGCTGGAATATTATAACGATAATGTCAGTTGTATTATGAGTTTGCTGCGATCTATGCAGCGTACAGGCATTCGAACCTTAATTCACTTATCCAGTTTGGCAGTCTATGGTCAGTCCAGCTTAATTCTGACCGAAGATACGCCGTTTAATTATTCCTACCCCAATCCCTATATCAAATCGCAGCAGATGACGGAAGAAATTATCCGCGATACTGCACTGACCGACAATGAATGGAAAATTGCCATTTTAAGATTGTGCAATATTGCCGGAGCTTTTGAACATGCCGTGCTCGGGGAGTTTGTTGCGCCATTGCCGAAAAACATTATTCCATTGGCTTTACAGGTTGCAGCGAGAAAACGTGATTATATTGAGCTGCGTCAACAGGCACAGACTTTGGATCGTACTGTTGAGCGCAGCTTTCTGCATGTATTAGATTGCTGTGATGCCATTTTCGCAACTTTACAATGGTTAAGGGCTCAGCCTTATACTTGTGATGCTTTTAATATTGCAGGACAAAATATGTCCATTCGAGCCTTGCTCAGTGAAGTTTCAAAAGTCACCCAGACTGAAATCAAAACCATTGATGCGCCGTTTTATACTTATGCAGAACTGGATCAGGTGGGGGCGACCTCAGGCAAAGCCCATGAAATTTTAAAATGGCAACCTAAACGTAGCATTACCCAAATTATTGAAGATGCCTGGCGTTTTTATCAGCAAACCTTGAAAGGAAATTAAAACCATGCAGAGTTAAAAAAAACTTATGCAAATAATAATCATTTACAATTAAAATGCGTTTGATTAAGATCAGTAAATATGTCAAAACTATTGAATTGGTTTAAATCATAAAACGACATGGATATGAGGTGGAGAATGCAAACACGTATTGAACATGACACCATGGGCGAGGTAGAAGTTCCAAGTGAAGCAATGTGGGGTGCGCAGACACAGCGTAGTTTGCAAAACTTTAAGATTGGTCAAGAACGTTTACCCCGACCGATGATTCGGGCGATGGGCTTGGTCAAAAAAGCGGCCGCCATGACCAATGCCGAGTTAGGTCAAATTCCTCATGAATTGTCACATTATATTGTCAATGCTGCAGAAGAAGTGATTTCTGGAAAGTGGGATAGTCAATTTCCACTGGTGGTGTGGCAAACAGGTTCAGGTACGCAAAGTAATATGAACTGTAATGAAGTCATTGCCAATATTGCCAACCAGAAACTGGGCAATCCTTTGGGGTCGCAAAAGCCGATCCATCCCAATGACCATGTCAATCGTGCACAATCGACCAATGATTCTTTTCCAACTGCCATCCATGTGGCTGCAAGCCTGCAAATCAATGAATTGCTGATTCCTGCGGTACAACGTTTACGCGATACTCTAAAGGATAAATCTCAAGCATTTTCCGATATTGTGAAAATTGGCCGTACTCATTTACAGGATGCAACGCCCTTAACGCTCGGGCAAGAATTTAGTGGCTATGTGTCACAACTAGACCATGCCTTAAAACGTCTGCATTATGCCTTGCTGGGTTTATATGAATTGCCTTTGGGGGGGACAGCAGTTGGAACGGGCTTAAATGCACATCCTGAATATGCAGTCAAAGCGGCAGCACAATTGGCCACATTAACCGGTTTGCCATTTGTGACTGCTCCGAATAAATTCGAGGCTTTGGCAGCACGGGATGCGGCTGTATTTGCCTCAGGTGCTTTAAAAACTTTGGCCGCGAGTTTAAATAAAATTGCCAATGATATTCGCTGGTTGGCCAGTGGTCCGCGCTGCGGTTTTGGTGAAATCCGTATTCCTGAAAATGAGCCAGGTTCAAGCATTATGCCCGGCAAGGTCAATCCAACCCAAAGTGAAGCCATGACCATGGTGGTGGCACAGGTGCTGGGGAATGATATGACCATTAACGTCGCCGGAGCTTCGGGCAACTTTGAGCTGAATGTATTTATGCCGGTCATTGCATTTAACCTGTTGCAATCGATTCAACTGTTGGGCGATGCATGTAACAGCTTTAATGACCATTGTGCCGTTGGCATTGAGCCCAACCGCGAAAAAATTGATCATTTCCTGCATAATTCACTGATGTTAGTCACTGCTTTAAATCCGGTGATTGGCTATGAAAATGCTGCGAAAGTTGCCAAAACAGCATATAAGGAAGGCAAAACCTTAAAACAGGTCGCGGTCGAATTGAACCTGGTCACTGCCGAACAGTTTGATGCCGTGGTAATTCCGGAAAATATGGTTTCACCTAATGTAAAATAGCCCTCTAAAAGTTGGAACAGCTATCAATTGATCATCAGTGGTTTTTATCTGGGGCATATATGCGTACAATAGTCCTAGAAATTAACTGCTGATGATTGATTATGCTTGACGTTTATTTAACAGATGTTCAGAAAAAGGTGCAATTTAAGGATTATCCGGGTGAGCATCCTGTTAAATTTATTTTGAATTTTAAAAAGATTTTTCCGAGTGTGATGGAATTATTGCTTCCGGTTCTGCCTGGCGATGAAAATCTGGATGAAATGACCTGGGAATCGACCACTGAAGATTTTGAATTGTTCAAATTATTACTCAGCGGCTGGGGCGTGATTGAATTACGTTTAAATGCGATTTCTCAATTTAAAAATAAAAACTATGCCGATCAGCTAGTCAAAACTGCGCAGCAAAAGCGTAAAGAGTTTGCGAAAAACAACCATAAATTGAAAACTGTAGAACTCGATTATCTGTTTATGCACGAAATTCACGCACTGATTGATGCAGAACTGGTTGAAATTGGTGAAAAATTCTATTTGCCCACACTGCGTGATCTGTGGAAACATAAAGTTCCGCAAAATGTGTTAAATGCCAAATTCTAGAACAGCATAAAATACGATAACAATCCTCCAAATATTGGGGGATTTTTTATGCCAGTTTTAGCTGTAAAAAGATAAGCTTAAGCTATTTAAATGCATCTATATAAAAAATTAAAGATTTAATTATCAATAAAATGTACTAGGGCGTGTCCTCATTTGAAGAATTGGTTTTAAATGCTTAAAATCCTCCTTTAAGCTCTTTTCATTTCTACATTTTTTCAATGGCACGTACTCTTCTCACCGATGATATTTGGCAGCAAATTCAAGATACTATGCGATTACACGGTTGTTACTGTTCAAAAAACAGTAGAAATATCATGGAAGCCATCTTATGGAAACTACGTACGGGTGCGACATGGCGTGATATTCCTCAAGAACTTTGCCCTTGGCAAACTGCTTACAATCGCTTTAATCGCTGGGCAAGTAAGGGATTATGGGATAAATTTTTTTTAGATTACGAGGCATTCTGGATCAG
>NZ_WXXM01000023.1:0-45253 GCF_011319235.1 Acinetobacter sp. SA01 | reverse complement strand
GATACCGAAACAGTCGCGCTGTCCAAAGCGGTGAAATACTTTGTCGAACACCGCGTATTCCTTAATGATGACCGTACGGTGGTATTTAAATAAGGCCTAAGTGAAAGCTAAGCGCATCACCAGCGCAGCTGTACGGCCACTCAGGTGGAAAAACCAGACTGGCCGTACAAATGTATCGATTGCTATTGATATGATTTTAAAATGAAAAATGGCATCATTCTTGCAAAATAAAACTTGTTCAAGAATGAAAATGAATACAATAAAATTAAGAGGTACTGTATGAAACTAATCACCGCCATTATCAAACCATTCAAATTGGACGATGTCCGTGAAGAGCTCAACAAACACAGCATTCATGGTATGACCGTGACCGAAGTCAAAGGCGCAGGCCGTCAAAAAGGCCATACCGAAATGTACCGCGGTGCCGAATACAGGGTCGATTTTTTGCCGAAAGTGAAATTGGAAGTGGCCGTCCGGAGCGATCAGGTCGAATCAGCAATTGAAATTATCAGCAAATTTGCCGCTACGGGCAAAATTGGCGATGGTAAAATTTTTGTCAGCGCGCTGGAACAAGTGGTACGTATCCGCACTGGTGAAACCGGTATGGACGCCATTTAGTGTTATGCTCGATCCTATCCCCCCACCCTTTGGTTTGATCACCCTCGCAAAAGTTAAACACTGAATTACCCGGCAAGTGGGGTTTGGGGACACATAAGACTGAACTCAACGCTTTTATTGCCAGCCGGGTACAATTCTGACTATCCCTCTGAAAGCCTGTTGCAGCGTTTCTGCCCTTGTTCAAGGATTCTAAAATACCTTCTACGACTATGACCTATGCCGCTATTCTCGAGATGTGTTGCAACTTGCTACATGTCTACATCGCAGGTCATGTCCATGCGCGTCATTCAAATAAAAGGGAATATGAAAACGGCTTCCCATCAGTTTAAAGCAGGCTCAGCTCCAGACTCATCGGCTGCTCAAACGGGTCAAATAGAACACCTAAAAAAATCCTGCAGTTAGCAGGATTTTTTTAGGCTGAGTGGATTGCTGGCTACTTAGCCTTTTGCGGTACGTTTTAATTTCTCGGGATCATCAAATGGCAAGGTATGCGCGATTGCATTTACCTCCAGACTGCCTTTGACCTGCAGGGCTTTACCCTGCTCTGCATAAGGCACATCCAGACGTGCGATGGCCACGGTTTTACCGGTCAGCGGCGAATGCATACCGCAGGTAATGACCCCCACTTGCTGATTGCCGTCCCATAAGGTATCTCCCATTGCAGGCACCTGATCGCCTTCCAGCAATACACCGAAGATTTTAAAGCGTTCTTTGCCTTTTAAACGGCGATGCTCATAGCAGCCGCGGAATTCGCCTTTATGCGGTGAAACCGTGAAATCCAGGCCGAGTTCCCACAAGGTGTCGCCGCAGACATCATTCTCGAAGGGGAAATATTCTGAATTATCATACGGAAAGAAGAGTAAATAACTTTCTGTACGCAGCCAGTCCAGCGTGGTAAATGAACAGGGAATAATGCCATATTCAGCGCCGGTACTGAGAATGGTTTCCCAGATCATCGGTGCATCGGCCGCCTTACAGAAAATTTCATAGCCGCGTTCGCCGGTATAGCCGGTACGTGAAATCATGACAGGCGCACCAAACAGTTTGGTTTGCAGATGGTGAAAATAGGGCAAATCACGAATGCCCGCGACATGTTGAGCTAAATAGTCCACGGCCAATGGCCCTTGCAGCGATAAATCATGCAGGTCATCATCAAACAGTACCGCAACCTGACGCCCAGCCGCTGAGCGAATCAGCATTTCATAGCCAATGCCTGTGCCATGCACCACCATAAAGGCATTTGGTCCGGTACGGTAAATCACGCAGTCATCCACAAATTTTCCTTGCTCATTCAGCATGGTCGCATACACGGATTTGCCGGGATACAATTTGGAAATGTCGCGGGTGGTTGCATATTCCAGCAGGCTTTCCGCATGCTGGCCGACATAATGGACTTTTTTCAGGCCCGAAACATCCATCAATCCGGCTTTGGTGCGGATAGCCGTATAGTGATCTGCAATATCCGAATCATAGGTCCATGCTGTTCCCATGCCGTTCCAGTCTTCTAATTTTGAACCGAGCTGACGGTGGTGGGCTGCCAATGCAGAAATGCGCCAAGAGTTTGCCATACAGGTCTTCCTTATTGAATATTTTAAAATGTGCTGATTACTTAATTTTTGAAACTGAGCTGTTATTCATCTACGCCATCGAACTGGCTGAGCCATTGCACCAGCGGTTCACGATATTCACTGATGCCCTTGTATTCTGCGATCGGCTCAGGCAAATCGCGGATTACGCGGTATAGCCGCTTGGTCCATGCCGGGTTGCGGGTCAAATCATTCAGGCTAATCAGATAAGTGCGGATACTGAACAGCAGTGCATTGCTGCGTGCCAGACGCGGCATTGTTTGTAGCTCCACCCGCAAATGCACCAGTTCACCGGCATTTTCCGCAGTGACCAGACCGCGTTCATGTCCCCATAAATGATAGGTTTCCGAGGAAGTATCCATACGCGGATTGATGGTCATTGTCCAATTCAGACGTCGGTAGGGCTGGCCAACCTGAATGTTGAGCAGGAATTTGAGTGCGCGCTCAAACACCCCCAGGTTATGTGCCAGTTTTGGTACAGGGGCGTGCCATTGCTTAAAACTCATGCCGGCATCAAAATTCAGTGACCAGTCTGCAGGGCCGGTGATCATGCCGGTATCCATAAACAAATCGCCATCACGCTGATCCAGCAAGGCAACATCGCCCTGGAACTGACGGCTGATAAATTCAAACGGCTCCATCGGCAAGCTGTCTGCCTGACCAAAAATAAAATGGACATCGATATTTAAGGGTTGATTGACCCAGTGCCAGTTCAGGCCATCACGCTCCAGCTGGAAATGTTCAGGGTAGTCTTCCGCATAATGCAGCATCACCATTTCCAAAAAGTCCCAGCTTGCTTGACGCATGTGAGGCATGATAATGCAACGTTTCGGATCCTTTTCCAGGGTTAAACGGCGCTCGTTCATTTCCGTTACATAATGTTCATCTACATCGAACCAATGCTCAAAAATGCTATCCGGCCTTGAAACAACAGGCTCAATATTCACCGAATACATATACTGGTCTTCGGGAAATGGAAAAGGAAAACGGGCAATCGCCTTTGCACTGTTATGGTAGTGAAACTGATCATGCATATTTTCATTGGGGTTAAATTGAACCGTCATCGTAATCTCCCAAAGCTATAGGTCTAAATGCAGGCAATGGCCTTGTTTGGCACGCGAAACGCAAGGCATCAACTGCGCCGAGCGCTCCTGCACCGTTAAATAATGATCCAGATGTTCTACCTCGCCTTGGCTGTAGGACGTGGCACATTGACCGCATACGCCGCCGCGGCAGAGATTGGGTACCTCAATGCCTTCTTGTTCCAGTGCTTCCAGCAGGCTAAAATCGCCGGGCACATGAATACGGCGCTGGCTTTTACTGAGCACGGCATCAAATGCGACTCCCGGTGCAGGCGAAGAAAAAGCTTCCCAATGCACACGTTTTTTTGACCAGCCCAGCATTTGTGCACAGTCAACAACAGCATGAATCAGACGCTCTGGCCCGCAAATATAGACATGGCTGCCGAGGGACTGCTGGCTCAGCAATGCGTTTATGTCCAAACGGCGCTGGGTTTTTTCCGAATAAATATGTACCTGGTCATGAAACAGCTGCATCAGCATATCTTCATAGGCATTGCTGATGCCGTCACGACAGGCATAGTGCAGTTCAAAACTGTGCCCGGCATGCAGCAGGTATTTCATATGCGACAGGAACGGGGTAATGCCGATGCCGCCGGCAATAAATACATGATGCTGGGCCTGAGAATTGAGGGAAAATAAATTCAGCGGCGCAGAAATATTTAGGGTATCGCCCACCTGGATGTTTTCATGCAGGTATTGCGAACCGCCACGCGAGTTCTCCTGCAAGCGCACCGCAATTTGATACTGGTGCTGCTCATACGGGGCATTCAGCAATGAATAGGCATTGCGGATGATGCGGCCTTCAACTGGCAACTGTACAATCACATGACTGCCGGAAGAAAACGGCTGCAAGGGGGCATCTAAAGCGGCCAAGGTAAATTCGCGAATCATCGGGGTAACTTGATAAATTCGGGTTACATGGACAGGAACGGTTGGGTTCATGCGCTGAGTGCTCCCATAGGTTGATGCGCATTGGCACAGACTCCCATATAGGCGCCAAGGCGTTCAGAAAAATGACTGCGGATCAGCAGTTCGACCTGACACTGTTCACAGCTACAAAGCTCGTCTTTAACGGTGTTCTGGGTATGACCGCAGTGCACGCAGTAGACTTTTTTACGCGGGTTTTGCAGGCTGGAGCTATCCGCAATCAAGCTGATTTCCTCATCTAGGCAGCCCGTACCCACCAGGCACTGCTGTACTGTCCAAACAAAGGATTCATCACCGCAGACCACGGTACGCACGCCGGCCTTTTCCTGCTGCAGCACTGTCTCTAGTTCATGCAGCAGGCCAGCCAAGGGTGGATCTTGTTGACTGTCCAGCATCAGCTGCACCGTTTGCGGATGCTGTTTGCTCATTTCGGTTAATTTCCGGGTCACTGCCGATGCTGCATGCTGCAACACCAGAACATACTTGGGTGCATTCCAGTGCAGCGTTTCTACAGTGTCATATCTGGGGGTACTGTGCATGGCTTCCATCATTTGAGAAACCTCATATAAGAACTACATAATCAGATATTTAAAGGTTTTTACGCCGCCTGGCCATTCCCTCTAAATCATACCCACTAAGGGGTAAAGCACGATATGCGGGGGAGATTTTTAAGCTAATGCGGAAATAAAAAAAGCAGCTGGAAACCAGCTGCTGCAGAAGAAACGTATGCCAGGTTGTTACTATGTGTTATGGGGCTGCCCGGCAGTGTTACGGGTCAAGCATTGACCGTGCTAACCTGCCTTTTGCTGTAGGTTGGCCTCGGTCTGTAAATAGGCCTCCAGGGAGTCATCCAGGGCATCAATCCAGGGCGTATGATGCGGCGTTGCCATCGTCCCGGTCATCAATGAACGGTAAGTATTGTCACGGAAGGCCATAATGTTTTCTTGCTTGTGTTTTTTCCATTGCAAAAAGGTCAGCCGCACCGCTTCAATATCAAAGCTTGGATAATCGGTCTGATCAATCAGGCGCATAATATAGTCGCCTTGAAATTTGAACATGGCTGCTGCATCCTGCAGGGTTTTTTCTTCCTCATGCCAGGCTTGGGTGTCGGCTTGCATCTCGGCAAAACTCGGCAAGGCAATTTTACCCAGCATCACATCGCGCGCATACCAGGCCTGTGCATCAAACATATTGAAGGAATACCACTGATCCTGCATGCCTAAATAAAATAGCTGCGGATTGGCTTCCCAGACCACACCCTGATACAGGTGCAGCGGATAGAGAATGTTATCGGTTTTTAGACGTAGGCTTTCCGACATGAAAGGGAAACTGTGCAAATAGCCGGTACATAAAATAATGGCATCAATCTCGGCCGAACTACCATCGGCAAAATAGGCATGGGTCTGATCGACCCGCAGCAGTTGCGGACGCTCTGACCAATTTTCAGGCCAGTGATAGCCCATCGGTGAACTGCGGTAACAGCTGATAATCTGCTTCGCACCATATTTATAGCATTGTGAACCGATATCTTCAGCAGAATAGCTGCTGCCGACCAGCAGTACATTTTTCCCTTTAAATTCCAGTGCATCGCGGAAGTCATGGGCATGTAAAATCCGCCCACCAAAACTGCCGAAACCTTCATATTCAGGAATTTTGGGGGTAGAAAAATGTCCAGAAGCCACCACCACAAAATCAAAAGTCTCGGTATACATCTCGTCGGTGACATGGTTATGCACCGTCACTGAAAACTGTTTGCTGTCCGGGTGAAACTCGACATGGCGCACCGCACTGTTGAAGCGGACATATTTGCGTACATCGGCTTTTTCTACCCGGCCTTTGATATAGTCCCACAGCACGGCACGTGGCGGATAAGAACCAATCGGCCGGCCAAAATGCTCATCAAAGGTATAGTCTGCAAATTCCAGACATTCTTTCGGGCCATTCGACCACAGATAACGGTACATGCTGCTATGCACCGGTTCACCATGTTTATCCAGGCCGGTATGCCAGGTGTAGTTCCATTGACCACCCCAGTCGGCCTGCTTTTCAAAGCATACCATTTCCGGAATTTCGATGCCCTTGCTTTGCGCAGATTGAAAAGCGCGCAGTTGCGCCATCCCGCTTGGCCCTGCCCCAATAATTGCAACTCGTTTCATGGTGAATCTCCATGTGATCTGTTTTAAACAAAACTGCCGTGATGCCATTACCTTAGACAGGCCTAGATCTTTTCGAAATTCCTCAGATGGGGTATGCACAATGGGATACTGACCTGGGGTCATGCCGCTTTAGCGGCTTGCATTCCCTCAGTTTTGGATAAATACAGCGCCTTCAAGACCCAGCACCATGTCGCTTTGCGAATATAGACCCTGTCCGATTTCCTGTACCCGCTGTATGCTGTTCTGGGCAGTAATAATGCGGTAGTGCAAATGAAATACGCGATGATGCTGCACAGCCAACTGGATACTGTCCCAGACGTACTGCTGGTCATCGGGATGAATCAGCTGTCCGTAGCGCGGCGTATTGATCAGCAGCTCACTGTGATAACCGGTTATCTGCTGACAGCCGCTGCTGACATAATCCATAGTCCAGTTCCAGTCATTGCGTGAACGGTACAGCATGACCGGCAGGCGCGAAAGCAAATCATGCAGACTGCGCTGCTGTGCATCCTGCAGTTCTTGCTGCCGGATTTTTTGCGTCTGCTCCGTGCCTAAAATGCACCATCCCCGCAACTGGTTTTTTCCGGCACCGGCACAGATCGGCTGCAGCGACAGATCAAACCATACCAAGGGCTGTTCCGGGATTAACAGGCGCAGTGCCAGCTTACACGGCCGTCCGGCCATGAGGGCACATTGGAAGGTCAAACTATCTTCGGAATACAGCCAGTAGCTCAAGGGTAAGCGCTGTGCTGCAGCATCCGGTTGCAGCTGTAGCAAGTTGTGCCAGGTACGATTACTGCGCTGAATCACGCCATGACTATCCAGCAATAGTGCAATATCGGCAAACTGGTCAAACAGTTCAGGCCAATCCTGATTCAAGTCCATATTCAGCCCATCTTTGCTGGAAGGCAGCGCTATTTTCGACATATCAGCATTACTCGCACGGTGAACCTTAAACGGAAGAGGAGGGATAAATATCAAAATCTGCAGTGTTAAGCTGCTGATGCACCCACACGGAAAGCTCCAGCCGTGAATGCACATTCAGTTTGCGTAGCAGACTTTTCACATAGACTTTTACCGTACCGTCACTGATGCCTAATTCACGGGCAATCAGTTTATTGTTCAAGCCTTTTGCGATCAGCTTTAACGTTTCCTGCTCCCGCTGTGTCATTTCCGACAGAAGTTTACGCTGCAATAGCACCTGTTCAGAGGTTTTATGCAAGGCAGCGGCTAAGGGTGACGTCTGCTGCCGGACTTGCTGCGCCAGCAAAGCTACCCCATCGGCATGCAGTACGGTCCTGCCCTGTATGACTTGATGCAGTTGCAGCAGAATATCTTCCGGCAAGGTATCTTTGGGCAAAAAGCCATTGGCACCCAGACGAATGGCATCCAATACAATGCTGTCCTCCAGGCTGGCAGTTAAAATAATCACTTTAAGATCGACATTGCGTTCCCGGATGCATTTTAGTACCTCAATGCCGCTCATCTGCGGCATCTGTACATCCAGCAGCAGCAATTCAATGTTCGCGGTGTCCAGTGCTGACAGAAATGCTGATCCGCAGCTGTATTCCTGCTGTACATCAAAATGCTCGGACTGGCGGATAATATCCGCCACACCGCGCCTGAACAGCGCATGGTCATCTACAATACTGACTGCAATTTTATTCATCTCACTTCCCTCCAGTGCTCAGGTCTAATATCAGTTCAACGCAGGTGCCGCAGGGCCGATTCGGGCGGATACTGAGCACAGCACCAATCCGTTCGGCTCGTTCCTGCATAATTTCCAGTCCGAAACTGTCCGGCCGTTTCCGCCCTGCCTGTATGCCGCGGCCATTATCTGCAATCTGAATGTGCAGCTGCTGAGTGAAATTGCGCTTTACAGAAATGACGGCTGTACTGGCGTGAGCATGACGCACAACATTGCTCAGGCTTTCACGGATGATATAAAGCAACTGTACCGACTGTCTGGCACTGACTTTCAGCTGTGGGACACGGTTATCCAGTTCAAAAGCCACACTGGACTGATGTTCAAATTCAGCAATAATTTTTTTCAGCGCAGTGAAAAAATCCAGTTCCTGATAGGTTAAGCGTGAGGCGGTAATTAATTCACGCACCTGCTGGTAAGCATAATGGGTATAAGCCGCCAGCTCCTCGGTCTGTTCCAGCAACGGTGCATAGCCAGGCTGCTGTTTGCATTGCTGGTTCAGCTGCGCGGATTTCAACCTTAAGAATCCAATAATTTGCGCAATGCTGTCATGTAAGTCAGCCGAAAAATCACGCCGCTCCTGCTGCAATATGGTTTGTATGCGCTCCTGCTGTAGCGCGCGTTCCTGAAAGCCCGATTGCAAAGCCTGATCCAGCTGCTGCAGTAGCTCCGCTTCTACCGGCTGGGCTGCCGAATAGTTTAAATAGACCCGCCAGACTGCAAAATTCTGTCCGGTAAACAGCGGGAGGCAATCATGCTGCCCCAGCAGCAGAGATACATCCTGCTGCATCACCGCTACAGAACGCGGTAGCAGCTGCTCTTGGAGCAGACGTACCTCAGACTGCGCCAGCGGTTGCGCCAAGGCATGAAAAATGAAACATTCCTGAGTGAAGGGATAGCACATCACCAGACAATATTCCGGCAAGTCCGGCACAGGAAAATGCTGTTTCAGCCATTGCAGAAAAAGTGGCAATTCGGCCTTGGTATCCTGAATCTGCATCAGCTTTAATTTGGCCTGCAGATAAAACAGCGTCAATTCACGCTGGCGAAGCAGCCGTTGGGTCTGATCTAAATCACCTGTCTGGTTTATGGCCCGCTCTGTCTCTATTTTGCCGTCATTCATCACTTCACTCGCAAGATGCGCCATGCTGCTGAATTATTCTTTACAGTTAAATTATTTGAGCAGGAATCATGCCAACATCCAGCACTACCCTATTCAGGGTATACCTCTGGAGAAATTGCTGTGCCAGCAGAATATGTGTGAAATGAAGAGCATCAGAACCAGCGGGACGCTTTGGGCTCATCTATGGGAACGCTTACTTCAGCTTTAGCCACTGCAGTGACAGATGAATATATTCATCTGCAGCAGCCAATCCATGAACTGTATTTGCGCGCAGATGCACAGTGCATGCACATTTTTGACCTGGATGCGGGTGATCGCATTCAATTTGACTTACCTGAACAACAGAGTATTGATCTACTGATTTTCAATACAGAACAGCAGCTTAAGCCAGAATTGCTACAGGCACTACAGGCCGAATCCCACCTGGTGGCCAATGGTGCTCGGGCTACACATGCGCAGTTAAATCAGGCCAGCGCCTCTAGCCAGCGCCTGAAACAGCAGTTAGCACAACATGCTATACAGCCTGACTGGCTGGAGCAGGCGCTGACCTTGAACAGCCCTGGAAAGAACATTTTTCAGGCATCGGCGGCAATTCAAGTCATCGTGCTGAATACCGGCCTAGACATGAATGTACAGCAGCAGTACTGCATAGATGAAGTGCCAGTGACGCTATTTAAAGTCCAGCCCGTACATTATTATTTGCCGCAGCCTTTAGCCAAACCGGTGCAGGAAATTCTGATACCGCGCGCTTCAGCACGGACGTATAGCGTTAAAGCAGGACAATGGATTCAAATTATCGACTTGTCGGGCAAGCAGTGTTCCGATTTTTTGGCCTTTGATGCCCAGGCTTTGGCCCAGGGCCAAGAACTGGGTCTGGATGCCATGGCCACCCGGACCATTTTGGGGCATGCCACCCCGGCTCCCGGGCTGCACTCTAAGTTTTTTGCCTCAGATCTGCAAGCACTGGCCGAAGTGGTTCAAGACACCGTGGGCCGGCACGATATGTTCCTGAGTGCCTGCAGTCCGAAGTTCTATAACGATTCCGGCTACTTTGGCCATATTTCCTGCACCGATAATTTTAACCAAGTTCTGCAGCCTTTTGGCATCCAAAGCCGCAATGCATGGCCTGCCATTAACCTGTTTTACAACACCTTTGTTGAACCTTGCGGTGCAATCAGTATGGCAGAACCGTGGTCCAGACCGGGAGATTATGTCCTGCTGCGTGCCCACCGTGATCTGCTCTGTGCATCATCTGCCTGCCCTGACGATATTGATCCTTCCAATGGCTGGGTACCGACGGATATTCTGGTCCGGATTTATGATCAGGATCAGCATTTCCCCCGATCCCAGCATTATCGAATTGACCCCGAGGAACTGCCGCGCATGACCCAAGCATCAGGATTTTTTCCGCGCATCCAAGCGCTTACTTCAAAAATCAGTGAATACCACGGCTATTGGATTGCCAATGAATACGATGGCTGGGGTGCCAAAGCAGAATATCTGGCCTGCCGTGAAAGGGTCGCCATGATCGATTTAAGCGCGCTGCGCAAATTTGAAATTACCGGCCCGGATGCAGAAGCTTTTATGCAGTATGCCTTGACCCGCAATATCCGCAGACTGGCGGTGGGTGAAATTGCCTACTCGGCCTCCTGTCTGGAAACCGGCGGCATGGTGGATGACGGCACGATTTTCCGCATGGGTGAAAACTGTTTCCGCTGGATTTGCGGTGATGAATATTCAGGAACCTGGCTGAAACAGCTGGCACAGCAGCATGGCTATAAAGTCAGCATTCGCAATTCATCCCAGCATATTCACAATATTGCAGTGCAAGGTCCACACAGCCGTGCGCTATTGCAGCAACTGATCTGGACGCCTGAACATCAGCCAAGCGTAGAAAAATTAGCATGGTTCCACTTTACCCTCGGCAAGCTGGGCGGTACAGACGGTATTCCGGTCATGGTATCACGCACCGGCTACACCGGTGAGCTGGGCTTTGAAGTCTGGTGTCATCCTAGCCATGCCGAACAGCTTTGGGATGCCGTTTGGCAGGAAGGTCAACAATATGAGATTGCTCCGCTCGGTTTTGATGCCCTGGATTTATTGCGCATAGAAGCCGGGCTAATCTTTGCACAGCATGAGTTTTCAGCCGAAACCAATCCCTATGAAGCCGGCATTGGTTTTACAGTACCGATGAAAACCAAGGAAGAAGATTTTATCGGTAAACAGGCCATGAAAAATCAGGCGCCGGAAAGTCGGCATAAACTGATGGGCTTAGTGCTGGAAGGCAATGAAGCGGTCCAGCATGGCGACCCAGTCTATGTCGGACGTTTTCCTGTGGGTGTGGTGACCAGTGCAGCCAACTCCCCTGTGCTGCAGCAACAGATTGCCCTGTGCCGCCTTGCACCGCAGTATGCCCTAACAGACACCGCTGTCGAAGTTGGACAACTGGATGGTCTTAAAAAACGCCTGAAAGCCAAAGTGGTGGAGTTACCTTTTTATGATCCGCAAAGGTTAAGAGTAAAAAGCTGATTATTCAGCCCATAATTTTTGCCTAGCCCTTGGCTGCTCTGTAAACCTGAGCATGGCCACGGCTGAAGGCACCCGGACCATGAGACCCGCGCTGCATTTTTCTAGAGGGTGCGGTCTTTATGCGGCTATGGCAGGATTATACAAATATTTTAAAGGCGCAATATCCCAGGTGATGATAACTGCAAGCTCCCACTCGGGTAGGTCATGTGCCTTATTCAGTAAACTGATACCCTCCAGCTAGCTTCAGAATATTCAGTTGATGAGTTAGAGAAAATAGAGAAATACATTTTCAGGATCGAGAAAGATGTGTAGATACCTGTGTCTTTAGGTTAAGCAGAATGTCTATTTCTAATTTATTTACTGCAATTTGTTTACATAGCAAAAGTAGAGAGATGATGAGCTAACAATCGCTATATGTTTGATCAAATTGTAGAAATTCTTCCATTTTTTAGTTTTTACGTTATTTTTAACTGCACGTTTAAAAGCTTTCAATACTTGCTCTCTGGTGCTTGCCACCCATTAAGCCAGATCATGGTTGAGGCTAGCTCCTTACCCATCCATTCGAGCCACCTGATTTTAGTTCCCATGTTTTTTAACCAGGGACTAAAGTCATACCAGCTCATGGCCGGTACAACGCCCCCGCTTCTCAAGCCTTTGTTCGATATAAAAAGTGGCATTCTGCGTAATTTAAGCATCAGTTTCTTTCAGCTTAGGCTATTTCCAGCAGTCCAGTGAATGAAAACAATAATTTTGGCACCCATTTTGCTTAATCAGTATTACGTTTTATAAAAATTGTAATATTGAGGGGCAACACTATGGGTTACGTTGCACGTGAACTCAGTCAAAGAAATAAACTCCTGTTTGGCTTGGGATCTTTTTTAATACCGGTCTTGATTTGGTGTGCAGTCAGCTATTTACCTTTTATCTGGCATCCACAAGTCCAGATTGCTGATTCAGGCAGCGTGAATTATTTACAGGTCGGTAGTCGTATTGATAAAGATGTCTTTTTCTCTGCCGCCCAGTCTGCGCTAGATCAAGGTCTGGCTCCACCGCAAGGGATTCTGGTGAATCCGATCTATCTACCCGCCCCGCATGAAGTGGCGATTGCCCTAGTCACAGCATTCACCACTGAACCTGCACAGGCCAATGCACCCTGGTTCCATGAAAGCCTGTGGCACAGTATCAAGCTGGTCTTTAGTGCTTTCTTTATTTCTTCGCTGATCGGGATTCCACTCGGTATTTTATGTGGTTTCTCTCACAAAATTTCCCAGCTGACAGAGCCTTTTGTTGAATTTTTCCGCTACCTGCCTGCCCCGGCCTTTGGTGCACTTGCAGTTGCTATTTTAGGGATCAATGATGCACCGAAAATTGCCATCATTGTTATTGGCACCCTGTTCCAGCAAATCCTGATTATTGCCAATACTACACGTCTGGTGGACCGTAGCCTGATTGAAGCCGGTTTTACCTTAGGCACCAATAAAATGAAAAGCCTGTTTCATGTGGTGATTCCAGCGGCCCTTCCTGAAATTTACCGCAATCTGCGTGTCCTGCTCGGCTGGGCATGGACCTATCTGATCGTGGCTGAACTGATCGGCAGTACCTCCGGGATTACCTGGTTTATTACCCAGCAAGCCCGTTACCAGAATTTTGACAATGTCTTTGCCGCGATCCTGATCATTGGGGTGGTTGGTCTGCTTTGCGATGTGCTGTTAATGAAACTGGGACAACGCCTATTTAAATGGAAACCGGGAGCAAATTAATGCAAAACCCTGAATTTAATACCCGAGAATACTTTGACAAGATTTATAGCCGTCCGGTGATTCTGGAAGCGAAACAGCTGACGCAAAAATTCAGTCATGGCAAAACTGAACGTACGGTTTTAAATGCCCTGGATCTAAAAATTCATAAGCGTGAGTTTATCTGTGTGATAGGTCCTTCAGGTTGTGGTAAATCGACCTTTAGCCGTGTGGTGGCGGGACTAGACCCTTATAGCAGTGGCGAGATTCTGGTCGATGGCCAGCCGATTACCGGTCCGAGTCCGGAACGTGGCATGGTGTTTCAGGGCTATACCCTGTTCCCATGGAAAACCGTCAAAGAAAATGTCATGTTTGGCCCAAAAATGAAAGGTCAAAGTAATGCCTCAGCCGAAGCGCAGGCACGTGAATGGATCAATATCATTGGTCTGGAAAAATATCAGGACCAGTATCCGCATCAGCTTTCTGGCGGGATGAAACAGCGTGTCGCAATTGCCCGTGCGCTGGTCAATGAACCCAAGGTCTTGCTGATGGATGAACCTTTTGGTGCGCTGGATCCGCATACACGCCAGAAAATGCAGCGTCACCTGATGGATTTGTGGCAGAACATCGACATCACCATCATTTTCGTGACCCACGATATGGATGAAGCGATTTTGCTGGCCGACCGGATTGTGGCCTTGAAAGCCAATCCAGGTGAGATCAAGGAAATTATCGAAGTGAATCTGCCACGTCCGCGTCATCCCGATCTGATGCTGACGCCGGAATTTAAACAGCTGCGTGAGCATGTCGATCACTTGGTGCATGCCCAGGAAGATGAACTGGATCCTGCACTGGCGGATCTGCCGGAGATTCCGCGTCTGACTAAAGTGAGCACCAGCAAATAATCAGGTTAGAAGCACCTTTGGGACGACCCAAAGGTTTTAATCGCTGTGTTGGACGACCAACCATTAAGGTGATTGCCATGCAAGACCCATATGTACTCCCCCTTATTGATATCTCCAAACTGCAAAGTCCACATCTGGCCGACCGTATTGAAGTTGCTCATGCTCTGGATCAGGCCTGCAAAGAGGTTGGCTTTCTCTATCTGCAAGGTAGCCAATTTAATTTTGACTATGCCAAAGCCCTGATTGAAATTGCCCAATCCTATTTTTCACAGGATCTGGACAGCAAGATGCAGCACTATATTGGTCAATCCAGTAACCATAGTGGTTATGTGCCGATTGGTGAAGAACAGTTTGCCGGGAATAGCTATGACCTAAAAGAAGCCTATGATGTCAATTATGATTATCAGGGACCTAAAACAGGCTGCCCATTGCTCGGCCCAACCTTATGGCCGGAAGACCCGAATTTCAAGGCAGTGGTCAGTCAGTATTACAGCCATCTGCGTGAGATCAGCCAGCAGATTTTTGCTGCTTTTGCCCTGGCACTGGGCGTTCGCGAGGACTTTTTTGAGCGCAAAATTACCGATGCCCCAAGCCAGTTACGCCTAATTCATTATCCCTATAATCCCGAAGTCACAGATGCCGAAGGGATTGGCGCACACACCGACTATGAATGCTTTACCCTGCTGCTACCCACTGCACCCGGTTTGCAGGTACTGAATAAAGCCGGTGAGTGGATCGACATTCCCCTGATTGAAAATACCCTGGTGATGAATATCGGTGATATGATGGAAATTCTGTCCAATGGTCAATACCTGGCGACCAAGCATCGGGTGAAAAAGGTTTCTGAAGAACGTTATTCTTTTCCGCTGTTTTGTGCCTGTAACTATGACACCGTAATTGAAACGGTCATTCCAACTGAAGATTGCAAATATACTGCACTGATTGGTGGCGAACATCTGTTTAACCAGACTGCACAAACGTTTCATTATTTAAAACAACGTATCGCTTCCGGCAAACTGATCTTGAAAAATGCGATCCCGCTGTCCTCCTTTGGCCTTGAAGAACAGCCGGAGGTAGCATCATGAACTTACTTGAAGCACTCAAAACTTTAACACCGATAAGCCACCAGCCCGAAGTCATTCCGCGCTTTTTATACGGTGCTTTCCGGCGCAAAAGCATCAGCTTCTTTAATGGCCTGACCGATGAAAACACCATTGTGTACTGGTTTCAGTCGCGCAGCTTTAGCATTGATCTGCGCCTGAAAAGTCAGAATGGCACACCCGTCGCAGACCGTCAGGGCTGGATTGGTAATACCTCATGGGATGAATCCAAGCAGCTGTTGTCCTGGGAGGTCGCTGACTACGCCAATTACCAGAACCATGTGCAATGGCCTGAGCCGGCAAAGCTGCATGCAATTGGCAACTGCATTCTGGAATTTTCTCCCAGCAACGTGTATGTCGAAGACTGGCGTCAGCAGGTACAACGCGGTCTGTTTTTAGGCCTGCGACTTCAATCAGCACTTGATGTCCAGTTAGGACAAAAGCTGGAAATGGATGGTGGCCTGATTATCTGTGGCAATTATATGGCCTATGCCCTGACCCGTTTGCCCGATGTACAAAGCACAGTTGCTCAAATGGATTTAAAAGCGGTTGATCCAACTGTTTTTGCTTTAATTGAAAGTTTTGAAGTCTCGATCGGCACGGATGGCCAAACTAAAACGTACAGCACCCGCTCCAGTGAAGCCGGTAAAGCTTTTAATCTAGAAAACTTTGAAATTCTTGATGAAACCCGTCTGGTTCAGCATGTAATTTTGGATGGTCGTGAAATTGACCTGATTTTTGCGTTAGATATGTATCAGCCTGACTACGAGTTTCAGCACAGCACTGCGACAACTGCAGAAGCGGAATACTGGCTGAAGTCAGAGCAGGATCATCTGATGCATCATGCAGCACGTGTGGTATAGGGAGGAATATGGCTTTTTTATATCTGTCGATTGCCATCATTGCAGAAGTCATTGCGACTTCTGCCCTGAAAGCCTCCAATGGCTTTAGTGTGCTCTGGCCATCTCTGGCCACCATTCTTGGATATGCCGTTGCGCTATTCTTTCTGTCACTGACCATGAAAACCATTCCGATGGGCATTGCCTATGCGATCTGGTCCGGTGCCGGCATTATCCTGATTTCAACGGTTGGCCTGCTGGTGTTTAAACAACAACTAGATCTTCCGGCGCTGATCGGACTGGCATTGATGATCATGGGTATTATTTTTATCAATGTGTTTTCTAAAAGCACTGAACTTTAATTTTTTAATGTTTATCTGACCATAAAAAATCCCCAGCCTGATCAGACTGGGGATTTTTTTATGCACTAGATCTGGCTTTATTTCAGCTCTTGTACCAGTGTCGGCACAATGACAGCATCGACATTCATTTCAGTGCTGTAGATGCCATTGGTCACATTGAATTTATTGACATGGTAGCTGGAACCATAGATCGAATCGAAGCCATTGCCTTTGCTAAAGACTTTCTTGTTCGCCTCTAAGTCCAACAGATGCGTCCCCTCGATAAACTGCATATAGGCTTTGGCATCGACTCCGACCCGTTTGGCCATGATCCGGGCCGCATCTTCACGAGTCGCCGGATCATTAATATATTTTACCGTTTTATCCCAAACCTGGATCAGCTTTTTCCATTGTTCCTGGTTGGCTTGCAGATGTGCTGGATTCACCGTCAGGGTATCGTAGATCAGGCCGGCTTTATCTTTAGAGCTAAAAATAATCTTTGAACCGGCAACGGCAGATAAAGCCTGATTGGCGACCGGCTGCCATACGGCAATGGCATCAATATCTGGAGTATTAAAGACCTGAGGCAGTTCATTGGTCATGGTATTGACCAGCTTGACCTCGTTCAGCTTGATTTTGGCATCATCCAGTGCAGTCGACAGCAGCAGGTGATCGACCAGCCCTTTTTCAGTCGCCACCGTTTTGCCTTTCAGTTCCTGAATCGTATTAATTCCCGGTTTAGCGATAATAACGTCATTTCCCGCCGAATAGTCGGTTGCCATGATCATTACGCCTTTGGTGCCACCGGAACCGGTCACCAGATTATCGCCGTTGGTGACCATGACTGCATCCAGCTGGTTTGCAGCAAAAGCAGACAAGGAAGCCGAATAGTCAAACCATTTAAAATCGGCATTTATGCCAGCTTCTTTTAACCAGCCTTTTTCAATGGCCACTTGCCATGCCACAAAGCCTGGCCAGTCACTATAACCAATACGGATAGGCTGGGTTTGGGCACTAGCGCCTGCCTTGGCATCTGATTCTGGCACCTTAGCCGTATTGTCACAGCCACTCAATAAAATGGCGCCACAGATTGATGTGGCTAAACTTAGTTTTTTCATCATGGTGCGATTTCCCCTATGCAATTACATTTAAAACGCGTGTTTGAAGGTTGTTTTGATTGAATAAAGTCACGCCAGCCACCGAAATGGCTGATGTCAGTGGCATCTTCCAGCGCATAGCCTTCACAGATAAAGCCTTTGACCCAACGGCCATCTGCCAGCTGAACATTGCCAATACCAAGCGGTGCCGGCACTTCCGCAACAATCTGGCCAAAGTTGGTAAATGGAATATCCCAGACTTCGACTGCAATCTTCTGACCTGTGCTGCTGTACTGCAGGCCCGGTTTAGGCGGTGTGGTATTTTTCAAGGCATACAGTTTATAACTGGCGGCGGTCTGGGTGGTTTGCAGCAAGGTTCCGCCACGTGTGGTCAGCTGGAAGTTCAACGGCATACCCGTCAGGTGTGCACCTACGACTGCTAGTTTGACCGAATGCTGGGATTGAATCTGGGTGCTTGGTATATAAGTTTTTTGCGAAGTCCCCAACGTTAAAGCGGTCGCTTGCTGCCAGCGTTGAGCAAAGTTGGCCAAGGCCTGATCCATCCAGGCGGGAGCAATAAAGGTCACACCGCTTGGCAGGCCATCGGCACGAATGCTATTTGGCAGTGCCAAGGCTGACAGATCGGCAAAATTGACAAAATTGGTATAGGCACCCATGTGGCTGTTTTTAACCAGTGGATCTGCTTCCACATCGGCAATCTTGTAAATGGTCGGTGCGGTAGGCACCATCAAGGCATCAAAGTCCGCCAATGCCAGATTGATTTGGCGCGCCAGCTGGGCACGTTCATATTCCGCCTGTATCATATCGACAGCGTTGAAGTTGTCCGCCTGACTGATGATCTGGTGAATCACCGGATGGGTCACCTCACGCGAGACCATTTTCTCTACGGCGCTGCAACGCTCTGCGACCCAGGCTTTGTTATATAAAGCCGAAGCCAGCTGATTGAAGATGCTGAAATCAATCGCTTCGACCGCATAGCCCAGCTGTTTGGCACGAGCGATCGCCAGTTCAAAGGCTTTTTCCGATTCCACATCTGCATAAAACTCCAGCTGTGCCGGAATGGCAATTTTGCCTTTGGAAAACTGGGTAGGCACATTGGCTGGATGCTGGCGTGAATACTCATCAGATGTATCATAGCCTTGCATTAGCTGAGCCACTTGCCAGGCATCATCCACCGTCAAGGCAAAAATTGAAATCACATCAATGGTACGGCAAGCCGGAATCAGCCCCGAAGTTGAGAACCAGCCCTTGGTCGGTTTAAGCCCCACAATATTGTTATGGCCGGCTGGCACACGGCCCGAACCTGCGGTATCTGTGCCTAAACTGAAAGGCACCTGACCATTGGCAACCGCCACAGATGAACCCGAACTTGAACCGCCACTGATATAGTCTGGATGAAAGCTATTTTTCACTGCACCGTATGGAGAACGTACACCGACCAGACCGGTTGCAAACTGGTCCAGATTGGTTTTACCCACCACAATCGCACCAGCCGCTTTCAACTTGGCAACCACTGTTGCATCACTGCTGGCCAGATAAGCAGCTTCTTTACAGGCCGCCGTGCTATAAAAAACGGCAACATCAATATTGTCTTTCACCGCAAATGGAATACCGTATAGCGGCAGGTCTGCTGCGGATTTACCCTTTAAATTATCAATTTGGGCTTGTAATTGTTCTGCTGTGGCAATTGAAATCCAGGCATGATCGTCATTGTTAAACGATGCAACATAAGAGATCAGGTCCTGTAACTGGATCTGCTGTTGTTGGTAAGCATTCTGCCAGTCCTGAATGGTCCATAAAGTGTTCATGACAATACTCCTTTATTGGTATTTTGGGGAATCGGAGGCATCACGGCATCCATCAGTTCCAGGTGCCCTTTGAGCATCCCTTTCAATGCAATAAATTGTTCACTAATTTCTTTCAGGTCACTGCTCACGCCCTGCATCAGCATCACCTGCAGGACTTTTTCATCATCCAGCTGGATATGTAGCGAGCTGATCACCTGTTCCAGATATTGCTGTTGCAAGTCCACCAGCTGGGAACGCAGCGGCTTGAGGCTGACGTCATAGACCAGCGTCAATGTGCCGACCATCACTTCATCGTGTGCCACCAGATCGTCAATCAAATAGCGGTTAATCATGTCGAGAATAGCCTGAGAACGGCTTTCGTAATGTTGCTCGACAATCTTTTGATCGAGTGCCTGAAGCGTGCTTTCTGGCAGGGTGATACTAATCCGTGCCAATTTTTGTTTAGCCACGGTGGTATTCCTTCTGCTGTGCGGATTGCTGTAAATGCAGTCCGGCACGTATGCTTAAAAGCTCAACTAAAAATTTCAGCCATGGATGCAGCTTTTTATTCGAGTCTGGATGATTCATGTGCATCTCCTACAAGTATTACAAAACTGGAATTTCGTATTACTTGCTAAAATGCAGAAAGCGTGCCAATTGTAGCGACGGGATAAAATAAAAACGGCTAAAAAAAAGCCCCAGTACGCTGAGCTGGGGCTTGTTTTAAATCAGGGGGTTATTGATGATTTCACCGGTTCGATTGCTTTTATTCTTCATGTACGGTTATTTTTTTTATACATGATGGGTTGACCGATGAGTATGGTTGAGTGATCAAGTAAATGGCTCTCCTCTGTTTATCTGTCATATAAATAAAAGCAGGAAGCGTGCCAGCTTAGTTGTTATAAATAAAATTATGTAAAAACAGTTATTTATTAAAATAAAAAGTACTTTAAAATATTGATCAAATGTTTATGCGCCAAGATTGATCAGATTTGCACCAAAACAATGTCATTTAAAACATAAAATTGTGCTGTGTAGTCTTGGGTGAATGGTTTCGAGTTTACCAATAAACAATTCTACAATTTTCGGATTGAGCTAATCGAACTTTTTAAGCACGATTTTTGTGAACTCGAGCTCGTAGCTCTTTTAGACTCATCTTTACGGTTTCATCATTTTTAGCTTCTTCTGCAAGTTTTAATAATTGAATATCTTCTTTAACAAGATCATTCAAAATTATTTTTGCATTTTCAAAAATGCGATTTTGACTTTCAATACTATGCATTCCTAAAAGTTCTTCTAGTTTTTTAGCCATCTTTTATAAATTCCAAATAGGATGATCTTCCCATTTTTCAGGGAAACCCATCGCAACACGCCAATTCTCATTTTTCAGTATAGATTTTAATAGTTTATTCAGTTGATTGCACCACTCTGTATCAAAACCTGTCGGTCTGAGTAATGTTTTTAATATTAAGAGTACATAGAAGATACGTTTGTTGGTCGGTGTAATAGGTGGTTGCCAATTGGGATCTTTATCGACTTTGGATTTAATTGCTAATTCTTTATTCCATAATCGCCCATGATGTGCACAAGTATTTCGTACATACGTCAATATGTGCAACCATTCAGCTAATTTTTCATGATGTACTGAAAAGTGCTGTGAAACTTCCTTTTTATCTTCTATACCTTCAGACTTATTGTTCTTCAAGCCCTGATATAAAAAAGATAGTGATCCCAAACTTAAAACTTCTGTCAGCATCCAAATAGGAATTTTTGGAAATCCGATATAGTTTTGTTCAAAATGTTGAATGAATGTATCTTTTGAACGCTCAACCTCTTTATTACAATTGTTGATAAAACTGCTATGCTTAAATTTTGGATGAAAGTTTGTTACCTGATAAATTCCAAAAGCACCATACTTATGCACCATAAAATAGGTAATCTGTGTACGTAGATAAGTTTCAATCATCTCTATGGCATTAAAGACTTGCAACCTGAGTTCTGTATCAAACTCGTATAGCTGAACAATGCTTTCAAATCTTGTATTAGGTTGAAATGTATCTAAAATTTTATATTCTTGTCGTACACGATAAGGATACCAATATGCACTTAAACGATAATAACCATATTTAGACAATACAGATTCAGCCCAAGCACGATTATGAATAATCATGCCTTTGTCTTCCAAATGATTTACCTGTTCGATATATGAGAGTGGCTTTTTATTGTAGATTTTCAACATGGTTCATTATATTCAGACATAAAAAACCGCCAAGGTTGCGCGGACTCCCGAAGAAGAACTAAGCGTGGCGGCTGTGTTAATTATTATACTAACGACAATTGTCTCTATTAGCAAGTTATTCTTTAAGCCACTGGCGCCAAGGTAAACAACACCTGCCCCGTCTTCACCGTTTGCCCTTTTTCAATGGTAATGGCATCTACACGCATACGCTCAGGGGCAATAATTGGAATCTCGATCTTCATCGCTTCAATGACGGCCAAAGTTGCGCCTTCTTCCACAATATCACCCGAAGCACATTCAATTTTCCAGATTGAACCCGGCATATGCGATTCCACTGCACAACCACCATCTGGAATTTCCACACCTTCACCATCATCGACAGCGTCGAGACTTTCAGACACATATTCCGCAAGACCTGCTGCATGCCAGCGACGACGTTCTGCATCAAAGTTGGCTTGTTGCACTTCCTTAAAGGCAGAAATCGATTCTTGATGTTCCGTTAAGAAGTCGTTGTATTCCTTGAGGTTCAATATACCTTCTTCAATACGCAGTTTTAAACGACCCGCTTTAAAGTCCTCACGCATCTGCATCAGTTCCGCTTCAGAGACTTCATAGAACTTGATTTGGTCAAAGAAGCGCAGTAACCACGGTTTACCTTGTTCAAAGTCGGCATTTTTACGGTAGCGTGACCACATTTGTGTAGTACGACCGACAAACTGATAACCACCCGGACCTTCCATACCGTACACACACATATAGGCACCGCCAATCCCCACGGCATTTTCAGGTGTCCAGGTACGTGCCGGATTATATTTGGTGGTGACCAGCCGCTGACGTGGATCAAGCGGGGTCGCCACGGGCGCACCCAAATACACATCGCCTAAGCCCATGACCAAATAACTTGCATCATAGACCACATCTTTTACAGCCTGTTTATCTTTTAAGCCATTAATACGGCGAATGAACTCGATATTGTCTGGACACCACGGCGCATCTGGACGCACGGTTTGCATATAACGTTCGGTTGCCAGTTGCGTTTGAGAATCTTCCCAAGCCAATGGCAAGTACACGGTACGTGATGACACTTCCATTTTCGTAACATCCGGCAGTTCAACTTCAGCGACTTGTAACAGACGCAGCAGGTCGAGCTGATCCAGCTGGGTCGAATCAAAATGGATTTGCAGTGAACGAATGCCTGGCGTCAGGTCAATAATGCCGGCAATATTCTGTTTCTGTACCCATTGCATCAGTGCATGGATACGGAAACGTAGGTTCAGGTCCAGCACCAGCTCGCCATATTCCACCAGCATATAGTTATTGCCGGCAGGACGATACACCACATCCGGTAGACCATTTTGACCTTTTAAGGTATCCAAAATCGCCGACTTTAAGGTACTAATTTCAGGGTAAAATGATTCATCAAATGCCACAGCTTGGGTGTCAGAAGCTTTTAATTGTGCATGATATTTTTCATTTAAGAGTTTTGCTTGGTGGTAGCTGACAGGGACAAACTTGACTTTATCACCGGCTTTCAGCTGACCGAGTTTCCACAGTTCTGAATTAATCACCACCGCAGGACAAACAAACCCCCCCAGACTTGGACCATCTGGCCCTAAAATAATCGGCATATCCCCGGTGAAGTCAATCGCGCCAATGGCATAAGCATTGTCATGAATATTGGAAGGATGCAGACCGGCTTCACCACCGTCCTCACGTGCCCATTCCGGTTTGGGACCAATTAAACGGATACCGGTACGGCTGGAGTTAAAGTGAATTTCAAAGCTGTTGGCAAAGAAGGTATCAATATCGTTTTGGGTAAAGAAATCCGGCGCGCCATGCGGGCCGTACATCACCGCAATTTCCCATTCATGGCTGAATGTTGGGATTTGTTCAGGTGTCAGCACTTTCACTTCATTAGATGTAAATGCCGTAATTGGCAGCATATCGCCAATTAACAGGTTACGCCCGGCATGACCACCAAACTGGCCCAAGGTAAAGGTTGCTTGTGAACCCAGATATTTCGGGACATTCAGACCGCCCTTGATACCGATATAGGTACGGCAACCTGTGGCGATTTTGCCACATTTTAAAATCTGGCCTTTACCTACATTCACCGTTTGCCACATCGGCACCTCTACACCATCCAAGGTCGATGGCATTTCCCCACCTGCCAGTACGATCTGGCTATCACAATGGAATTTCAGCGTTGGACCTTGCAGGGTACATTCTAAACCTGCAGTATTTGGTATATTGCCTAGCAATTGATTAGCCACATTTAACGACAATGGATCAATCGCACCGGATGGTGGCACACCGACATCCCAATAGCCCAAACGCCCTGTAACATCTTGCACCGCAGTCTGAATACCAGCTTGTAGGACTTCAATTTTTTGGGTTTTCCATACAAAGGTATTTAAAAAACGTGTGGTTTGGGTACCGGCTTTAAACACCTCACAGTCGATGATGTTTTGCAGATATTCCAGATTGGTTTCAATCCCCGCAACCTGCGTTTTTGCCAGCGTTTTGGTCATCGCCTGAATTGCAGATTCACGGTCGTCTGCGGTGACAATGATTTTGGCAATCATCGGGTCATAGAATGAGGATACGGTTGAACCGGTTTCCACCCAGGTTTCATTGCGAGCTTGGGCATCAAACTCAACATGGGTCAGTAAACCTGCGCTGGGCTGGAAGTTCTTGATCGGGTCTTCGGCATACAGACGCACCTGAATCGAATGACCTTTGGCTTCAAGTTTTTCACTTGGGGCTGTCCAGTCACCGCTGGCCAGGGTCACCATCCATTCCACCAAGTCCACGCCAAAGACCTGCTCGGTCACGCCATGCTCGACTTGCAGACGGGTATTCACTTCCAGAAAGTAAAATTCCTGCGTATCGGTATCCATCACGAATTCAACCGTACCGGCCGAACGGTAATTCACTGATTGCATCAGCTGGATCGCAACATTCTGGATATAGGCACGTTGCTCATCATTGATATGCGGTGCCGGGGTTTCTTCGATCACCTTCTGGTTACGACGCTGTACTGAACAATCACGCTCACCCAGTGCAAGTACCTGTCCGTTGCCATCACCAAAAATCTGCACTTCGATATGACGGGCGTTTTGTACAAATTTCTCTAGGTATAAACCTGCATCTTTAAAATTGGCTTGAGCTAAGTAAGACACCGTTGTATAAGCATCTTTCAGTTCAGTCTCATTCCAGACCAGACGCATGCCGATGCCACCACCACCTGCGGTACTTTTTAGCATCACCGGATAGCCAATACGCGCAGCCTCAGTCAGCGCTTCCGCTTCATCTGCCAATAACTGACTGCCTGGCAGCAATGGCACTTTGGCTTGAATCGCCAGTTCACGTGCGGTGTGTTTCAGGCCAAACTTACGCATTTGTGTGGAGTTTGGACCAATAAAGGCAATACCTTGAGATTCACACAGGTCGCAGAATTCGGCATTTTCAGACAGGAAACCATAACCCGGGTGAATGGCCTGCGCACCGGTCTGTTTGGCAATGTCTAAAATTTTCTCAACATTTAAATAGCTTTGACTGGCCGCTGCTTCACCAATATACACCGCTTCATCGGCCAGTGTGACATGCAAGGAATCACGATCGGCTTCTGAATACACCGCAACCGACTGGATACCCAATTTTTTTAAAGTACGGATCACGCGGCAGGCAATCGCGCCACGGTTGGCAATGAGGACTTTATTGAACATAGCTTACTCCTCACCTTCACGGATGATCAGTTGAATTTTGGTTGGGTTATAGGCATTGCAGGGATTATTCAGTTGCGGGCAATTTGAGATCAGTACAATCAGATCCATTTCTGCTTGAATCTCGACAAATTTACCGGGTGCAGAAATGCCATCATCAAATTTCAGATGACCGTCTGCGGTCACCGGCACATTCATAAAGAAATTAATGTTTGGACCAATATGACGCAGATTCAGGCCATGCTTTTTGGCAATCGGATGCTGAGACAACGCCATCATGAAATTGTTACGGCAACTGTGCATTGGATATTTGTCATGCGCATAACGCACGCTGTTACTTTCACATGAACATGCACCGCCTAAAGTGTCGTGGCGGCCGCAGTTATCATCCTGGATTTTTGCAATCGCATTGCCAAAATTAGTATAAAGCGTGGTGCCTTTTTCTAAATAAATCTGTTTATTGATCGCAAGCGTATCGGTTGCGCTGTAACGCTCTTCAGGATTTCTTGCTGAAATAAATAAAGTATCCACCGCCTGGTTGCCCTCCAAGTCAACAATACGGAAATACTGTCCTTTCTTGACTTCACCCATCCACGCTTCACCGGCAGGACAGACTTCACTTAATACTGATTTTTCTAAACCATTTTCTAAATTAGCTAATGCAGTCATGATGATTCCCCCAATTAAACGCTGAGTGCGTAGTAACGATTATTGTTTTGGAAAGCACGCTGATTTTGCGGGCATGAATCACGGCAAATATCGGTCTCGGCTAAAGTATTGGCTTTGAACAATGACAATTGAATATCGGCAGGTTGATACTCAGCGCTGTTATCTAAGGCATGGGGTGCTGCAGACAGGAATAATAGACAGTCCATTTCAAAACGCAGTTCAATGATCTCATTGGTATGGTCCGATGCCACATAAGACAGCTCACCGGCATCATTTGGCGCAACTTTAGAAAACAGATTGACCGTAGCGCTTAAATCTTGAGTCGATAAGCCAAATTTGCTCATCTCTAACAGCAAGCTGTCACGGCCACTGCGGTACATGTCATTGCGTGCATCTTGAAAGGTTTTGGTTCCAAACTGTTTTTCAATTTGTACTTTGGTGCTTGGCGCGCATAAAGCATCATTCCAGCCATGCTCATCTTTGACAATCGATGCCATGACCCGGCCGAGATCTGAATACAGCACATGGCCGGTGCTTAAAAATGCGGTATGCTGCCCTTTTAGACTGTCGGGCATGTTGTAGCGTTCCAGCTTATCTTCAGCATTAACACAGAACAGGGAAACGTTGGCATTGGCCCCCAGTGCCTTGAATTGCAGAACTGTGCCTTTTTGAATGCGGCCGGACCAGTGATGCCCGCCTGGCAGGATTTCAGTCCATAAAGTCTGATTGTTATGATAGTCGCCCATTTGCTTGACCTCTCTAAGGTTTTTGTTCCAACCTCCCGGGCTTTTATCCCTCCGTGTAGCTCTGTTTTTTATCAAAACTAAGCCGTGAACTCTCGGTCTCAGGCACAGTATTTTTACAAATAACTGCCGGAACCCTAGATCACTTTATGATGGATAGATAAATGCAAATGACGTGCCAGTTTAGTATTACGATTTTTTATATTTGTAATACTGACATCAGTCTTTAGATTCTAGAATTGTTGTTGACAGAGAACTTGGCAATAAAAGCTGTTGTTCTATTAATGAGATAAAACTTGTATAACCTTAGCAAAGTTAAATATATTCAAGGTCCCAAAACGATGACGATGACTCGGGATTGCTGTCTTGACTTCGAGCAGATGATGAATAGATGCTCTACAATGAGGCTTGACATACTCCCGCCACTTTCGCCTTGCTCAAGTGGGGGATTCTAAAAGCATAAGCTCTTAAGTGACTTCCTCACGGACTTCACTTGCTTTCTGCTTCGCAGGGCGACCTTTACCGCATCCTCCCTCCACAGACAATACGGTGTGTCCCACCGCCAATATGTTGCGGGCAGCATTAATGTCTGCATTCGCAACATAACCACATTCGACACACTCAAACCTGGCTTGAGTCTGTCGATTTTCTTTCGCCACATGACCACACTGACAGCAAGTTTGGCTTGTGTACCGAGGGTTTACTTTGACTAGCAATCCACCTCGCCATTGTTGCTTGTACTCCAACATTTCAACAAGCATGGACCAACCTTGATCGAGGATTGATTTGTTCAAGCCTGACTTAGCTTTGACATTCTTTCCTTTTTTCTCGATTGTGCCACTTGCTGACTTCGACATATTGGCTACTTTTAAGTCCTCAACTGCGATCATTGCGTGGTTTTTGCTGAGCGTTGTCGTGACTTTATGCAAGTAGTCATGCCGAATATTGGCAATATGATGATGTAGTTTATTGATCTTTAAATTGAGCTTTTTCCAGTTTTGGCTGAACTTGGTTTTCTTTCTTAACTTGCGTTGTAATTTGACTATTTTCACCTGATTGGCTTTAAAACTGTGAATTGGTTTAAATACATCACCCTCAGATGTTGTGACCAACTTTTTAATACCCAAATCCACCCCAATTGCTGTTTTTGATGGATGGATTGGCATTTCGGTGAGTTCTTTTTCAGTGCCAAATGAAATATACCATCGACCTGATACTTTACTGATGGTCACATTCTTGATTGTGCCAAGTATGTCCTGTGATTTTCTAAACTTCACAAAACCAATACCACTAGGCAACTTAACCCGATTGCCCTCAATGTGACAGTATTTTTCAAACTGAACCAAACGAATTGAATCATAACCATCAGACTTCTTTTTAAAACGTGGCATGAGTGGTCTAAGTTGAAGCTCAGTACCATCAGGCAACTTGAAGAATTTTGGTTTTTTGGCTTTAAATGGTTTTTGCTTTAATTTGGCCTGTTCTTTTGGGTTAAAAAACTTCCCCCATGCAGAACCAAGATCACGAACTTTTTGTTGAAGTGAAACCCCATTAGAGCTGTTTTCCAAAAAAGCACATTCAGGTTTTTTTCTAAGATCGGGTATTTTTCTAACCAAGTTATCCTTGGTGATACGTTCATTCTTGGCAAGCATTTCAAATGACACAGCTAAAATCTGATTCCAAACAAAACGCGCAGAGCCAACAAGATTGTTTAAAACAACCTCTTGTTCCGCATTAGGCTCAAGCCTAAATTTATACGCTTTATTAATCTTCATTAATGAGTGTGTATCTGATAATATACTATCAATACTAACAGTTAATTCAGATATTATCAATGAGTGAGATATATAAAAACCGCCATTCAGCCTTTAATCTACACGTTCATCTGGTGTTTATTACAAAGTACCGCAAGAAGATATTGAGCGATCTTCATCATAAACATTTTAGTCAGTGTGTATCTGAGATATGTCAGGATTTTGATGCAGAACTCAAAGAATGTAACGGTGAAGAAGATCATGTCCACATGCTTATTCAGTACCCGCCAACAGTACAATTAAGTAAATTGGTGAACAATTTGAAGTCTGTTACTAGCAGAAGAATGAGGAATGAATTTTTAGATTTAAGAGGCAGCTATGCAAAGCCTGTTCTATGGTCACGCTCGTACTTTGCGGGGTCTTGTGGAGGCGCACCACTAGAAATCATTAAAGAGTATATTAAACATCAGAAAGGGTAAGATTTTATGCGAAATTCACCTCCACCCTTATGTCGGGTGGAGTCCTCTTTCGCTTAGAGATAGACACCAATCCCAGAGCAATGGATGCGAGCATCAGTCCACCACCCGCACACTGGCCTGAGGTAAGCTGCCCCAAAATCCTTTGCCTCCTTCAGGTGCATGTTCAACTGCCATTAAAACGGCACCGCCCCATTCTCCTCCCATGGCCATACCCTGAATAAAGCGCAGGATAACCAGACACACGGTCGCCCAATAACCAATACTTTCATAGGTCGGCAATAAACCGATGAGAACGGTGGGAATACCCATCATAATCAGCGTAGTCAATAACATGGCTTTACGGCCAATTTTGTCTCTAAAATGACCAAATACAATGCCTCCCAGAGGCCGACCAATAAAGCCAACGGCGTAAGTCGTAAATGCAGCCATGACCCCCATCAATGGATCTAGATTAGGAAAGAAGAGTTTATTAAAAATTAATGCTGCCGCAGTACCGTAAATAAAAAAATCGTACCATTCAATGGTGGTACCCACCATACTGGATATACCCGCCAAACAGTGTGAAGGCTTTTTAGCTTGAGCATGTAATTCTTGTCCGGGTTTCATATCTATCCCTCTTATATTTTTTGAGCCGTGTCATCCGTGACCCACTTTGTTATTTAAAATAAACTCCGATTATTTATAACAAAGCGAATCTATATGCTGCCTGGTCCAGACGGGCCAGCGTTTTTTCAAAGTCTGTATTGTCTGTTTGCCACTGCGGATTTTTGTCTTTATCGATAATTAGTGCGCGTACTCCCTCGATAAAATCGCCCTGCTCTAACCAGACATCCTGCAAGTCTCGCTCCAGCTGCATACATTTTTCCAGCGACAGGTTCTGACCGGTCTGCTGTAATTTCAGACTGACTTGTTTTGCCATCAACGGACGTTGCTGCAAAAGGGACAGCATTTTCTTCGCCCAGTCCTGATTGAGGGCATCGCTGGCATAGGCCAGACTGTGTTCAATTTCATCCAGATGGGGATAGGAAAAATGCTGGTTAATCAGATCGATACGTTTTTGTAATTCGCTTTCTTGCGGATGGGTGATAAACGCACTGATGATTTTGCGGATTTCCACCGGGTTTAAAATAGGCTCAGCACTCAATGCCGTTTCTAACTCAGCAAAACGCTCACCCGGGACATGATAATCAACCAGATCCAGATACAGCGCATCACTGCTGCTGATCTGTTCACCGGTCAGTGCCATATAGACACCAACTTCATCCAGTCGGGACAGAAAATGGGTGGCACCGACATCCGGGAAAAATCCAATCGCGGTTTCTGGCATAGCAAAACGTGATTTTTCACTAGTGACCTTAATATGACACGCCTGCGCCAGTCCAAAGCCACCACCCAGGACATAGCCATCCATCATCGCGATGACGGGTTTGGGGAAATGACGCAATGTGCTCAGCATGGCATATTCAGTAGCGAAAAAATCCTGATATCGGGTATTTCCGGCCTGATAGCTGTCATACAGATAGCGGATATCGCCTCCGGCACAGAACGCTTTCGGACTGTTGGAATTGATCAGCACGGCTTGTACCTGAGGATCATGACGCCACTGATCGAGTTGTGCCTGAATACCCTGAATCATCGGCAGGGTCAAGGCATTTAAATGGCTGCTACGGTCCAAGCTAATGATGCCCAAACCTCCTGCACCCCGAATGTCTAAGTTGTTATCATCACTCATTATTTTTGTTCCTATTGTGATTTTTATTGATGGGTAAATTGGGCTGGGCGTTTTTCTACAAAGGCCTGCATGCCTTCTTTTTGGTCAGCACTGGCAAAAATGGAATGGAAAACCCGGCGTTCAAAACGCAGACCTTCGGCCAGACTGACTTCAAAGGCCCGGTTAATCGATTCTTTAATCATCATGACTGCCGGCAAGGATTTCTCGGCAATTTTTTCCGCCGCTTGCAGGGTGTGTTGCAGCAGTTCTTCCTTGGCAAATACCCGGGCCACCAGACCGCTTTGCTCAGCTTCCTGCGCTCCCATTTGCCGTGCAGTCAGGCACATTTCCATGGCTTTGGCCTTGCCAATGGCCAGTGTTAAACGCTGGGTGCCGCCAATGCCAGGCAACACACCTAAGGTGACTTCAGGCAGACCAAATTTTGCATTGTCGGCACAATAAATAAAGTCGCACATTAAAGCCAGCTCACAACCACCACCCAAGGCATAGCCACTGACCGCGGCAATCAATGGCTTACGACGCTGCGCAATCCGGTCGGCCAGACTGAAAAAATCGTCCAGATAAATTTGCGGAAAAGTTAAATCGGCCATTTCCTTAATATCGGCACCGGCAGCAAAGGCTTTTTCCGAACCGGTAATCACGATACAGCCGATGGCCGGGTCTTTTTCTAGCTGATCCAAGGCCTGATTGACTTCAACAATCAGCTGGTTATTCAGTGCATTTAAAGCTTGCGGGCGGTTTAGGGTAATCAGTCCGACGCCGTTACGTTGTTCGAGTAAAATCGTTTGCCATTGCATGATAAAAATCCTTTTTCATTCCTTATAAACTGCGTGCAATCACCAGACGCTGAATATCGCTGGTGCCTTCATAGATCTGACAAATCCGCGCATCGCGATAGATGCGTTCAATCGGAAAATCTTTCAGATAACCGTAACCGCCAAAAATCTGTAAGGCTTTGGAGCAGACACGTTCCGCCATTTCCGAAGCAAATAATTTGGCCATGGAGGCTTCAGTCAAACAACTTTCGCCGGCTTCCTTTTTACGGGCCGCAAAATGCACCAGTTGACGTGCCGCTTCAATTTCGGTGGCCATGCTGGCCAGCCTGAATGCAATTGCCTGCTGCTCAAAAATCGGTTTGCCAAAGGCCACGCGGTCATGTGCATATTTGCTGGCTTCTTCTAAAGCGGCACGCGCCAGTCCGACGGCTTGTGCGGCAATGCCAATCCGTCCACCTTCCAGATTGGCGAGGGCGATTTTCAGGCCTTCACCTTCTGCACCGAGTCTTAAACTTTCATGAATGCACACATCGGTTAAGGCAATCTGACAGGTATCCGAAGCGTGCAGGCCCAGTTTCTCTTCCACCCGGATCACTTCATAGCCTGGGGTGTCGCGTGGCACTAAAAAGGCACTCATGCCTTTTTTTCCCGCAGATGGATCGGTCACGGCAAAGACAATAATCATCCCGGCGTTGTTCCCGGAGGTAATAAACTGTTTGGCGCCATTGATGATGTAGTGCTCGCCGTCTTTGACCGCACGGGTTTTAATGGCAGCAGCATCCGAACCAGTATGTGGTTCGGTCAAGGCAAAGGCACCAATCATTTCGCCTTGGGCTAAAGGTTTTAAAAATTGCTGCTTTTGCTGCTCTGTCCCGAACTTGAGAATCGGTACACAACCGACCGAGTTGTGCACGCTCATAATCGCAGAGGTAGCACCATCGGCTGCGGCAATTTCTTCCAGCGCCAACACATAAGCCAGTGTGCCTGTGCCGGAACCGCCCCATTCCTCGGGAATCAGCATCCCAAGAAAACCTAACTCGCCCATTTGAGACAATGCGTCCTTGGGAAAGATGCTTTTTTGATCCCACTCGCCGGCATGTGGTTTAATCTGTTCCTGGGCAAAGCTCTTGGCCATGTCCTGAATCAGTTGTTGTTCTTCCGTAAATTGCATTGCTTCTTCCTTCAATCTCTTTAATTCGATCTTTTATTCAATCTGCTGAATTTGCCTGGTTTATGCAGTCTTCGCTTGTTGCTTGTTAATTTCCTGATTACGTAATAAGAAACGTTGAATCTTGCCACTTGGGGTTTTCGGCAGTTCAGTGACAAACTCGATCAGGCGCGGATAGGCATGGGCAGATAAACGCTTTTTCACAAACTGACCCAGTTCCTGTTGCAGCTCGGCAGTTGCAGGAGAATGGCTGGCAAGAATCACGAAGGCTTTAATGATTTCGGTCCGCTCTGGGTCAGGTACACCAATCACCGCCGCTTCGATCACCGCGTCATGCTCCAGCAAGGCACTTTCCACATCAAACGGACCGACGCGATAGCCTGAGGTGGTAATGACATCATCACTGCGTCCGACAAAGCTCATACTGCCATCGGCATGAATTTCTGCAGTATCTCCGGTTAAATAATAATGGCCGACAAAAGGCGATTTGCGGCTTTCTTCATAGCCCGAGAACCACATCATCGGCGACTGGCTGATATCCACCGCCAGAATGCCCGGAACGTCAGCTGCCAATTCATGGCCCTGTTCATCGACGACGGCAATCCGGTAACCCGGGCTGGCAAAGCCTGCCGAACCTGAACGTACCGGATGCTCCAGCGCATGATGGTTACACACCACCATCCCGACTTCGGTCTGGCCATAATGGTCATAAATCGGCACATCCAGCACCTCTTTAAACCAGCGGATCACTTCCGGATTTAACGGTTCTCCGGCACTACTGACTATGCGCAACTTGCCGCGCAGCTGGGCCATCTGGGCAGGGTCCGCTGCCATCATCATACGGTAAGCGGTCGGTGCACCAGCCAGATTGGTGATGCCATATTCCTTGACAATGTCGCAGACACTTTCAGCATTAAAACCGCCTTCATAAAACAGGGTCGCGTGTCCAAGCAATAAAGGCCCAGTAATGGCATAGTACAAACCATAGGCCCAGCCCGGATCGGCAATATTCCAGAAGGCATCATCCTCGGTGAGACCGATGGCATTGTGCATATAGCCAGCAAAAGCAATCAGCGCTTTCAGCGGAACCTTTAACGGTTTGGCTGGTCCAGTCGTACCCGAGGTAAACATCAGTAAAAATGGCTCATCGATACCCAGCATTTCCAGTTCACAGTTTTCCGCTTGCCGGTTCAGCACCCTCCAGAAGCTGAGATCCTGCGGATAGACTTCGGCCTGCAGTTCAGCCTGTACCGTCACAATCGGGGGGCAGTGGCTAATCTCGGATAATTTCTCCCGATTGGCCAGGTCTGTGACCACCAGCTTGCTTTGCGCCAGCTGAATACGATGCTCAATGGCTTTAGGGCCAAAGGCAGTAAATAAAGGTTGATAAACTGCACCAATGCGCCAGGTCGCCAGAATGGTAATGATCAGCTCCGGGGTGCGCGGCAACAAGCCGGAAACGCGGTCACCTTTACCAATGCCCTGTGACTTTAAAAAGTTAGCAAACTGACTGGAATATTTCTTCAGTTCACGAAAGCTGTATTTTTCTTTGCGGCCATCTTTACCATACCAGTACAAGGCAATCGCATCGGAATCGGCATGCCGGTCACAACATTCATAACAGGCGTTTACCGCCTGCATCGAACCGGACAAATACTGCTTTGCCACCGCATCTAAATCGAAATTTTCAACCGTTTTTTGATAATTTAACATTTTAAACCTCAGCCTGAATTTATCGTTATTACTGACAAGGTATTGTTGATGAAGCGAGTCCTTGCTCCATTGAATCATTAAGTTTTTAAGCAGGTGTTGTAGTGTATTGATGCATGATGCTGGAAAAATCCAGATGGGCATGACCGTCCTGACACAGCTGTTGGTAGAGTTTTTGTACCATGCTGCCCAGAACCACCGGCTGCTCGGCCTGTTGTGCCGCATCGACCGCCAGGCCCAGATCTTTCAGCATCAGTTGTGCGGCAAAACCGTCGGTATAACCCCGTGATGATGGCGCATTGGCACAGATATCCGGCCAGGGATTATAAATCTCAGAACTCCAGCAACGTCCGGTGGAACTGTTGATTACCCCAGCCAGTGCCTGCGGATCAATGCCTAGTTTGGCCCCGAGCGCCATTCCTTCAGCAACAGCGGTCATAGAAATGCCCAGAATCAGGTTATTACAGATTTTCGCCACCTGTCCTGTACCCACAGCACCGCAATGCACCAGATTTTTACCCATACAGCTGAGGACCGGCTTAACGGCTTCAAAGGTGGCATCATCGGCACCGACCATAAAGGTCAAAGTACCGTCTTTAGCGCCCAAAGTGCCGCCGGATACCGGTGCATCACAGACGCGAACCTGTTTGGCCTGCGCTGCTGCGGCAATCTCCTGAATGGTTTGCGGGTCAATGGTGCTGCTGTCAATACACAGGCTACCCGCCTGAAGCACATCCAGAATGCCATTTTCACCCAGATAAACGTCACGGACATGCTTGGCGGCGGGCAACATGCTGACCACGACCTCTGCCTGCTTGACGGCAGCTTGCGGGCTGTCACAGATGATGCCACCGGCTTGCGCAAAATGCTGTAGCGCTGTTTCGCTTAAGTCATAACCCAACACCTGATGTCCCGACTTGAGCAGGTTCTGTGCCATCGAGCCGCCCATATTGCCTAAACCGATAAATGCAATCTTCATGCTGATGCTCCTTAACGCAGACTGATGGTGGTATTCACACCAGTGGTTTCCTGGTTGTCTTCAAACCAGCGGCTGGTAATGGTTTTGGTCTGGGTATAAAACTGCACTACCTGTTTGCCATAAGGACCCAAATCGCCAAGCTTGGAACCGCGTGATCCGGTAAAGCTGAAGAACGGCACAGGCACCGGAATTGGAATATTAATACCGACCTGACCGATATCAATCTGGTTCTGGAAGGTGCGTGCCGTATTACCATTTTGGGTAAACAGACCAACGCCATTACCAAACGGATTGGCATTAATCAGTGCAATCGCCTGTTCCAAAGTATCGACATGCATGATCGCAAGTACCGGGCCAAACACTTCTTCCTTATAAATGCGCATCTCGGTCGTCACCTGGTTAAAAATCGTGGGACCGACAAAATTGCCCTGCTCATAGCCCGGAACCTGCACATCACATCCATCCAGCAGCAGTTCAGCACCCTGTTCAACACCACTGTTAATCAAATCGATGACACGCGCTTTGGCACGGGTTGAAATCACTGGTCCAACATCGGTATTCGGTTCATGCCCGGCATTCACCTTTAAGGTTTTGGTTTTATTGACCAGTTCATCGACCCAGTGCTTGGTCTCACCGACCATCACCGCCACCGAAAGTGCCATACAACGCTGTCCCGCTGCACCAAAAGCTGCACCGACCAAGGCATTCAAGGTCTGTTCCTTGTTAGCATCCGGCATCACCACCACATGGTTTTTCGCACCCATCATCGACTGCACACGCTTTCCGTGTTGGCCTGCGAGGTTATAGACATGCGTACCGACTGCAGTCGAACCGACAAAAGAAATCGCCTTGATATCGCGATGGGTACACAGCTGATCAACTACTTCCTTACCGCCATGTACGACATTCAGTACACCAGCCGGTACACCAGCCTGAATCGCCAGTTCAACCAGCATCATGGTCGATAGGGGATCCTGTTCCGAAGGCTTTAATACAAAGGTATTACCGCAAACAATGGCCATCGGGAACATCCAAAGTGGGATCATTGCCGGGAAGTTAAACGGGGTAATGCCGGCACAGACACCCAGCGGCTGCTGCAAGGTATAGGTATCGACACCGCGTGCCACGCCTTCCACATACTCTCCCATTTGCAGCGTACCGATAGAACAGGCATGCTCCACTACTTCCAGGCCACGCTGGATATCGCCCTCGGCATCGGCCAGGGTTTTGCCCTGTTCAGCGGTCAGAACTTGTGCAATACTTTTCAAGTTACTGCGGATCAAGTCCTGTAGTTTCAGCATAATCCGCATACGGGCCTGAATCGGGGTTTGACGCCAGCTGGCCAAGGCATTTTGCGCCGCCGCAATCGCAGCATTGACTTCTTCAGGGGTTGCGAATGGTACCTGACCCAAAACTTCCTGAGTCGCAGGATTGACAATATCTTGCCAATGGTTGGTTTTGGATTCGACAAATTCACCATTAATCAATAATTTGGCCGTGGTGAATCCGGTACTTTGCTGTGGATGATGAATAGCGTTCATGGTCGCTCCGTGCTGGTTTGTTATTGTCGTTGTCTCTGCCTTTACTGGCTTTTTTAACGTATTTTTTACGCTGTTTCAGCAGACTAACAAAGAACACTTTGACCACCAATAGAAATTGATGCACGATGGTTGTGCAAATATGCACAGGAATTTAACAGGATGTTAAATAGAAGATGAAAGTAGATTGGGATCATTTACGCTTTTTTTTGGTTTTGGCACGTGCTAAAACGCTCACCAACGCAGCCCGCCTGATCGGGGTTGAACACAGTACCGTGGCACGCCGGATTCAGGCACTGGAGAATACCCTCGGTACGCAACTGTTTAAGCGCGAAGCCAGCGGTTATGAGCTGACTTCGGAAGGTCTGGCGCTGGTCCCGCGTGTGGAACTGATGGAGCAGTCCTTTATCCAGATTGACACGCGGCATGACCCCTTGCAAGGTCGGGTGCGTATCGGTGCGCCGGAAGGATTCGGCACGGCATTTCTGGCCGGTCTGTTGGCGGAGTTTTCCCAGCATTATCCGTTGCTGACCATTGACCTGATTCCGGTGCCGAAAACCATCAAGCTCTCGCATCGGGAAGCGGATATCGTCATTTCCATCGACCGGCCCAAATCTGGACCCTATATCATTACCCGGCTGTCCAATTACTGTCTAAAGCTGTATGGCAGTAAACACTATTTACAACACAATCCGCCCATTCAAACACTGGATGATCTGAAACAGCACCGTTTTGTCGATTATATTGATGATCTGGTTTATAGCGCTGCACTGTATTCGCTGGAACGTTTACCTTTGCAGGTCAGTGCCTGTTTTCGCAGTAACAGCATTCTGGCACAAGAAATTGCAGTCCGGGCGGGTGCCGGACTGGCCATTTTGCCGAGATTTCTGGTGCATGATAAAAGCGAACTGGAAGAAGTTCTGGGCGATCAGCTGAGCTTTACCCATACTTTCTGGATGCTGACCCTGGTCGATTTACAACATGAGCCCAGAATTAAGTTAGTGTGGGATTTTTTGCGTAAACAGGCCGATGTTCAGCAAGGACTGCTAATGGGCAGATAAATCACAGCTTGAATCAATTTCAATAAAAACATCTTGATACAGCAAATGAACCGATCACAACAATCTACATACCAGCGAATTGTTAAATTAACTTGCGATGATGCATATAAACGTTAAAGAAAGACAGGAAAATAATATGAACATTCTGATGGTTTTGACTTCACATGACACGCTTGGTAAGACTGGTAAGAAAACCGGCTTCTGGCTGGAAGAACTCGCTGCTCCTTACTACAACATCTTTGTGGATGCCGGTGTAGAAGTCACCTTGGCCACCGATGTCTCTGGTTGCGGGGATTGTTGAATAATTTTATTTTTAAATTCAACTGTAAAGGTTCAACGGGACTTTTTTAGCATTGGTGTTGTACTGTCTACAACTCTTTTTAAACCCATAAGTTAGAAAAGTAGAGTTCAGCGGAGATTACCAATATTTTTATAAAGCAAGACACCCAATAGAGAAATTTTTGCTAGGCTCAAGCCGTGTCATGGTATTGCTACACGCTATGGTAAATTGATTCAAAACTTCCTACCTGAGCAATTTACCTTGCTAACAATGATGTGGCTTAATTCATATCACACCCTAGTGACGATACATAAAGATAGCCGAAGTAGGGATTTAGTAATGAGCGAGTATTGGATTGTCTATGTTTATTCATTACAAAATTATAGGGCTGACTCTAGTTATAGATTTATACAAAAAAAACATGTCATTATTCTATTTTAACTTACATAATATCAAGTTGTTTTTTACGCAAAATTTAATTACAAGCTGATACGATAATTATCCATATCAATATTCTGATCTTCTAGCTCCTTAAACCAAATTGGTTTACATCCAATACCATTCCAGCGCTGAGTTGGACGATTGGGATTAAAAAACCAAGTTGAAGTATGCTTCGAGTCATCAGAAGTTTCTACAGCATATTTTTCGATATCTTCTCCATTTTCAATTGCAATACGAATCCATTCTGGACGCCGGCCCAGTCCAACCCATGGTTTATTATTTTTGTTATTATGATCAACATAAATTTTCTTAAGACGACCATGTGTCGTATAAATAGCATCTGAAGATTGCAGTAAATTACTTAACTCATCAAACGGTATTTGAAAGTCATTAACGAGTTTCAAGATTTGCATTTTTGCATTTTCTCGTTCGTTTTCTCTACGAGTTTCAATAATCTTGTTTGCTTGAAGGAGCAACTGTTGTACTTGTTCAGAAGTTAGCGAATTAAAGTCTATTTCTAAGAAGCGCTCCGAGTTTTTACTTAAATTTTTTGCCTCAGCTTTCATACTTTTAACCTATTCATCTATTCTAAATTAAATCCTTACAAATTGTCTTAGTTTCAATTCCGCTAAATGTCTTCGAGGAAAAATCTAAAACATGGTTTTTTTACACTAATTAATTTACCATAAAAATATCAAAGAAATGCTGATTTACGTAATAATAATTTAAAAAATAAGTTACTTTATAAAATTGAGGTTTATCTATGGTAAGAATAATAACTAATAGAGTAAGTATTCTATACAATTTATGATCATTCCTAAAAAACTTATAAATCTCTAGTAATTAGGTTGGTTTTATACTTTATTAATAGTGTATGAACGTAACATACTTATTTTTAAAATTTTAATAAAAACTATTAATAGAAATATTTTTGGCTAAAATAAAGAATGTTTATAAAACAAAATTTATGTTGATTGAATGATAAGTTTTACACAACAATTGCGAGCAACATTTTTACAAAAAATAATAGTTTTTAAATATTAATATAGGTAATTTTTGAAACCATTTTTTTATTTTATTCATAATTATATTAGATAATTTAACATATATTTTAAATATATGTTTTATATTAAAATACTTTCCTCTCATATAAGAACTCTATTGCAAAAATATTGAACAATTAGAGCTACCCTAGGCTTCTCAAATTTAAATCGTAACTTGGGTGTAAGATCTAAATTATCTAGCATTTGAGTAGGATTAAGTTTATCTACTATGCAAAAGAGTGCCACCACTCTCCTAAATAAATATCATCTATTCTTTTTGCATAAAAGATAACATTATGAGTGGACAACGATATCCCCCTGAATTTAAAGATGAAGCTGTTAAATTGATTACCGAACTTGGATATTCTGTCACTGATGTGGAGGAACATTTAAGTGTAGCACAGCATTTAAAATGGCTAAAATATCTACAACCCTTACGCAACCATTCTGATGAACATGAACTGCTCGAGGCAACGAAAGAAATCCTTCGCCTTAAAAGTCAGCTTACAGACTGAAGAGGAACGGAACATCTTAAAGTGAAAGCACTGCTTTCACGCAGCTTTGCAAGCCTGCCAGAGTAAATTATCAGTTTATCCTTGAATACACAGCCATCAATTTAAAATTAAAAAGATGTGTCGGGTTCTTAAGATTGGTCGTGCTGGCTACTACGCCTGGTTGCATGAACCCGAATCAGGCAGAACGATTGAAGATAAGCGGTTATTACAGCTCATCCGTTCTTCTTATCTCGATATTCCAGTAACTGATTGAATGCTCTAATAACTCGCATTGTAGGCAATGAGAAACCCACCTCTCGCTAAACCTTCTCGACGGTAATCATCAATCACATTGAATAATCGGAACTTTCGACCATCAGAAAGCTGATCATGCATAAAATCCAGTGACCAGACCTGATTTGCTCGGATTGGCTCTTTCAGTGGTTTTGGTGCATGCCCTTTTAGTCGTCTTCTTGGTTTAATGCGCAGATTCAGTGCTAACTCACAGTAAATACGGTAAATACGCTTATGATTCCAAACATGGTTTTCAATATGACGTAGATAAGAGAAACACAGACCAAAGCTCCAATCTGCATTTTCTTCAGTGAGTTCAATGAGCTGTTCTGCAATTAATGCATTGTCATCGTTTAACTTGGACTGATAACGGTAGCAGGTTTCACTGATACTAAATGCAGTGCAAGCCAAACGAATGATAATGGCATAGTGGGCAACTGCCTGCTGTGCCATCTTACGTCGGCAGGATAGTTTCACCCTTGCGTAGCAGTGCTACTCATTGCCATCGCTTCCTGAATGATCTCTGCCTTTAATCGCTCTTCAGCATACATTTTTTTCAGTCTGGCATTTTCTGCTTCTAACTCTCTGAGTCTAGCGATTAATGACGTATCCATACCGCCATATTTGGCACACCATTTATAAAAGGTCGCATTACTCATACCGTGTTCACGACAAAGGGCGGTTACAGGTGTGCCAGACTTCGCCTGTTTCAAAATGGACATGATCTGACTGTCAGTAAATTTAGATGTTTTCATGCAGAATTTCCTGCCTATACTTTAAGAGAAAATTCTACTTTTAGATTCTATTCTTTTTAGTGGGATTACCAATAAATAACTATATTTTCTAAAATCTGGCGACACCGATATTTTTTTTTAATATAAATTGTATCAATGTGATAAGGAATATCTGATATTTCTCACTTTATCTAAAAATTCTTAGCTTTCAAATTGGTAATTTTATGAAGGTAAACAATAATTATTCTAAAAATAATTTAGCCATAGATTCAAATAGAAATCAGATTCAATTTCTTATCCAGGATGGTAAAATTTACGATTTTAAAATAGCACTTGTATGGGTTGCATAGATCTAAAATATACTGAGGTATGTTTCGCAAATAAAAGATATAATTTAGAATCATTAAAAGAGTAATGACTCAAGAGAATACTCCCCAAAAGGCCACCTTTCGAATAATGATTACATGGAGTGGCTTTTATATAAAATCAGATACTTATTGAAAGTACATTTACAAGACTTAAGCAATTTAAAGAAAAACTATGAAAATTCAGTTGCTTTATCCTATATTTATTTGCCTACTATTATGAGATATCAATACACCCTAAGATTTATAAATTAAATACGCATAGCCATGTTAAAATATCTTTCACCGTATAGATAGATACAACAACAATTATCACTGCTCCCTTTTAGTAAATCCATATATAAACATACTGATTCACCAACACTACCTCCCAAAAGAAGATAACGTTCTTCATGTTGAAAAATAGTAAATTGTATACATTGACTATCTTTTCTATCTATACCACAAAATATTATACAGTTATCCCAAATTTCTTTAGTCTTATCACATATAACATCTGATTTTGAAAAAAATAATTGGTTCCTATTATTCAATTCCAAGAAAAAACTAATTATCGTTCTTCTTCTAATTTCTTCAATATCATTTTCAATTTTTTTCATAAAAATATTAAGCTCAATTGCACATGATTTATTCCAATCAGTACAATTTTCAATTACATTTTCTTTAATTGAATATAAAAGATCATATTTATTTCCAAGCAGTTGTTTTTTATAAAAAAATGTAAAAATTTCTTTGACTAAATTTCTATTTAACCTACAATTTTTAATTCCAATTTTAATGAAAAATTTATATAATAGATGAATATTAAAAATAAAATGATTATTTTTATTATCAGATAAAAATTTAATCCACGAGATGAAGTTTCTATGATCTTTAATTAGAACATCTAAGCTTTTATAATCTAAATTTAAAAAAAAATTAATATCATTAATTGAGTATTTTTGATTTCTATTAATAAAAGAAAATATGTGATTTACAAATTGTTCTTTAGATTCAAAAGTTAACTTGTTAATACTCATTATAAAGTCTCTACCATCAATCAATCGAAGAAAAGAAAGATGTGTAGGTAAATATTTTGTAAAGTTTTCAATAGCGTAATTTTTATTAGAAAAATTCAAAAAAGTATGTATATATATTTGCTCATCAATATAAACCAATAATTTTCTTATTTTATTAAAATTGAAGTTAGTTTCAAAAAAGTAATGAAGATTATACACTTTAAAAATATAATCCTCATAATTTAATCTATTACAGATCTGTTTGATAAAATATTCTATTAACTTTTCTTGTTTTTCATGTATATGAAATCTTTTCTTTGCATAATATAGTTTTTTTATCTTTGCAATTACTGCATCACGAAAGTTAGCTGTCCAACCACGTAACTTATATTCTATATTTATCATATCAGAAATATAAACTGGATTCATATCTGGCATACTTATAAAACCATCATCTAGGAATAATTTTACTTTACAATCAGTAAATTCAGTTTCTACCCAAGTTCCAAATTCATTTAGTTCTTGAATATAGATATTATCATTTTCATCTTTCCCAAATTTCCATAGACCAAAAATTATGATTTGATTAGGACTAACAAAATCAATAAAATTGTTTATACCAAGCTCATTACAGAAATCAAGAATCATTATTCACTCACTACAAATTCAATTTTGTTAAGATAGGTGAAGAATCTAGATAAATAGATTTTCTTATAAAAGATAATTTGTAAATTAACACGGCTAATTTTATTATTTTTTATAAAAAAATAGTAGTTTTGATTGATATTTTTTTTGATAAAAATTTTTATTTTTAGAAAATTAAAATTTTTCTGTTTTAAATTATTGATGCAATAAAATATTTTTTTAAACAAAATTGATTTCGATAACTCTGAAATTTTAGATATATTTAATCGAATTAGATTAGATAAAATAAGAATCTTATCTTTATTGATTTTTAATATCTTTTCAATCACTTAGGCACCATTATATCAATGTGTATTAAACAATTTTCATACATTAATTATTATCTATATGAATTCTTAGATACATATAGACAAAACATTATTTTTCAAACCATAAAATTATGTCTGCACAATATATGGTAATTTCTACTATCAAAATTTTTGTTCGGCTTTTTTTACTCAACTTTAATCATTTCAAACAGATCTATTATAATACTAAAATCATTCTTTTTGTAAATTTTGTGACATATATCAAACTTTATTATGCATTATTTAAGATTTTTTAAATAAATTATCAAAGTTACTAAGATCTGTTACTTGGACTGGCAGATAGTATTGGAGTTAGCATCAAAGATAACCGATTATTTGTTGAAGCAATATTGTATGGGCATTATTCAGGTATCTATTAGCAAGACTTACCAAAACGCTTTGATAATTTTAGAGTCATACTCACTCACTTTAGCTGTTACGCTAAAATAGTTGGGTGGCAGAGTGCCTGACAGTAAATATGTAATGTTAGATAGATCATTAAACCAGACTTAGTTCATGGATAAAGTGTACAACTCTAAAGATCAGGCGATTGATCCAATCGATAAAATCAATAGCCAAGTCATCATGCCAAAAAAAGGAACGTTAATGATCAAGGTAATTATGTCTAATATCCTTATAAAGCACGACATTTAATCGAAACTTTTTGCTAAGCTCAAGCAGTATCGTGGTATTGATAGGTGCTATGATAAATTGGGCATTTTATAGCTATTATGTATTTATAAAATTATATTATTTTCTTTTTAATTAATTTTAAAAACCGGTATAAGCATAAAGCTTATACTGGTTTCATAAATTACAATTTATTTTTAAAATTGGTAACCGACACCAACAGTCCCACCAAAGTTAGATTGACTATCACTTGTTACACCCATTTTAAAAATCGCCCCATTTTCAAATGCGGCACTAGCACCTAATGCAAATGCTGATTGTCCATTATAAGTTGAACCAGCCATACTGAGCATACCACGACTACCGATGGTAGCTTGTGGTAATCCAGATAATGCCATTGCTCCAGCAATTCCTGCTCTTAACTCTCTACTTTCTTGTGAGAAGGTTTTCTCTAAATCGTTAACTCGAGAGTTTGTATAGCCATTAGCACTAGCCAGTACTTGATTATCACGTTGATCAACGTATGCTTTATCTGCTTTAGAAGCAATAGTTTGATTTTGTGATGTATACAAATCATTTACATAAGTTGTATTAGCCTTAGTAGCAATAACTTGATCTTGAAGTGCATTTTGAGCATTTACATAAGTTGTATCAGCTTTAGTCGCGATAACTTGATCTTGAAGTGCATTTTGAGCATTTACATAAGTTGTATTAGCCTTAGTCGCAATAACTTGATCTTGAAGTGCATTTTGAGCATTTACATAAATTGTATCAGCTTTAGTCGCAATAACTTGATTTTGAAGTGCATTTTGAGCATTTACATAAGTTGTATCAGCTTTAGTCGCAATAACTTGATC
>NZ_WXXM01000022.1:0-45905 GCF_011319235.1 Acinetobacter sp. SA01 | reverse complement strand
GTAATTTCTACCATCAATCAATGAAAATAATTTCGATCAATCAACCAGTAAAAATCCACACAAGTTGTTCTTCATAATCTCTTAATGATCTTTCTAATACCTCGTCAGTATTAGAAGCTGGACTTTAATAAACTTAACAACTTAACTTAACACTTTGTGCTTCGTTCGTTTCCGTCTATCTCGTCGGTATGGGGTGCATTCTAGAGGATTTCAGAATCATTGCAACCCCCAATTCACTATATTTTTCACGTATGTCTCTTTTTTCTACGAAAATTGCCAAAAAATCGCTTTTTTATCTAAATTTTGAGCATTTTTCTTAAAAAAATAGCGGATTCATTGTGATTCAAATAAAAACAACCCATTTTTTTAAGACCTGATAGCGATCAAAAAACTACGGAATTCCAATAAAACCGTAAAATTCCTTTTCACTATAAAGGATTTTTTAAAGCTTTCTCTGATTACAGACGATATTTTGCTCTTTTCCATCCGACTTATAGATATACAACACTTTATTCAAAGCAGCTTTCTACTTTTAGACAGATTTTTTGCGATTTAAAATGAATCCGTTATCTCTCCATCTCATTTTCAACCACAAAAAATGAAGAGTTCATAAAGATTGAACAGCCTATTCAGATAGATTAAGCCACATAGGGCGAGTCATTACGCCCCAACCAGTAATACATGACTTCTGCAATCATTTCTTTCTTCCCCTTATAGTCTTCAGCAGCAAATAATAATTTAGCCCGACGCGGTAAGCGTTCTTTAACCAATGAAAATAAAAGATAGTGAGAGGCAATATCTAATCGCTGTAATAAAGCATAGGCTTGCTCAAAAGATTCCTGCTTCTGTTCAGGCGTATCGTATTCAAATAGAAAACGTAAAATAAAATCGATTTCCTGATCAAAAATATCCTTAGTTTGGTAATGATACATAAATAATGCTTACCCTCTTTTTTTATGACTTTTATAAATATTTTTGAGATTCCATATCTCAAGCACGCTAATGATGGGATTCAATCTCAGCATTCATACTGCAGTCTAGCCCGTATTTCAAGCAAATGAAAAACGCAACAGTCCAATAAAAAATCAGCAGCAATCGTGGAAATTCAGAAATAAAAAAGGAAGAGATCTCTCCCAAAATCTCTTCCCTGGAGTTGAATCTTTATGTGATCCATCGTGTCATTATTATAGTTATCTACAAAAATTTAAAAAAAGCCTCTTGGGGAAGAGACTTAAAATTGTGGAGTTATTTTTACATACCCTCTAGATATGTTTCTACACAATGTCTAGATGAATAAATCTTAAACATAAAATATGACAAAATCAAGACAATTGGAAAAATTTAAGTATTGTTTTTATAAGCTTTTTTTTGAATTTCTATATTTATAGAATTCATATATAACTAAAAAAATAAAAGCAGGCCAAAGCCTGCTTTTATTTCAACAACTTAGAATAATACTCAGTCTACAAAAGTCACTTTTGCAATTGCTTTTTTGCTGGCTTGAACGATCAAAGTCACATTCTCTTTCACAGAAAAATTACCATCAACCACATTCCAATCTACTTTAACAGCGCCACGACCGATCGCATCTTTGGCTTGAGCCGCATTTTTAGTTAAACCCGCAGCACGTAAAATAGAGGTAATAAAGATTTCACCACCAAATTCGCCACGTGAAATGGTCACCTCAGGTGTTCCTTCAGGCAACTCACCTTCGGTAATCAGGTTACCCGCACCTTTATGTGCAGTTGCCGCAGCTTCGGCACCATGGAAACGCTCAACCAATTCAAGTGCAAGAATCTTTTTCACTTCTTGCGGATTACGACCTTCAGCCACTTCTTTTAACAGCTGCTGGATTTCTTCAATCGACCTGAAGCTTAACAAATCAAAATAACGCTCGATCAGGGAATCGGGCATTGAAAGGACTTTTTGGTACATCGCACCCGGTGCATCAAACACTGCAATGTAGTTACCTAAAGATTTAGACATTTTATTCACGCCATCTAAACCTTCAAGAATCGGTACCGTAATACAGACTTGTGCTTCCTGGTCATAACGACCTTGCAGGGTACGCCCCATCAACAGGTTAAAGGTTTGGTCTGTCCCCCCCAACTCTACGTCAGCATGTAATGCGACCGAGTCATAACCTTGCACCAATGGATATAAAAATTCATGAATCGCAATCGGTTGGTGGCTGTTATAACGTTTGGTAAAGTCATCACGTTCCAGCATACGTGCTACAGTCTGCTGTGAAGCCAGCTGGATTAAATCAGCTGCAGTTTTTTGAGCAAACCATTCAGAGTTGAATACCACCTTGGTTTTAGCCGGATCAAGAATTTTAAATACTTGTTCTTGATAGGTTTTTGCATTTTCCAGCACTTTTTCACGTGACAATGGCGGACGTGTTGCACTTTTACCTGTTGGATCACCGATCATGGCGGTATAGTCACCAATCAGGAAATAAACTTCATGCCCCAAATCCTGGAACACTTTCAATTTATTAATCAGAACCGTATGACCCAAGTGCAAGTCAGGTGCAGTTGGGTCAAAACCCGCTTTAATTTTAAGCGGACGATTTTCTTTTAATTTCTTCAGAAGATCTTCTTCAGAAATAATTTCATGCGTGCCTCGTTGAATGAGGGCAAGTTGTTCTTCAGCCGGCAGGAAATTTGACATCACAAAACCCAAACACATCAGTTATTCAATTTGTGCGATATACTAACACTTTTTCAGCACATTGCAGGCTTAAGAATAATCATGACAGCGATCTATATTGGGGTAATGACCGGCACGAGCATGGATGGTGTCGATATTGTTGCTGCTTCTTTTGATCCCTTACAGCTTCATGCGACCCTCACTTTGCCATTTGATCCCGATCTTCGTGACGAACTGATGGCACTCACCCTACCGGGCGACAATGAAATTGACCGTATGGGCAAAGCCGACGTTGCCTTAGCCAGCATGATTGGTGCAGGGATTAATACGCTTATTGAAAAGAACCATTTAGATCGTAGCCAAATTAAAGCCATCGGTTCGCATGGACAAACCATACGTCACCGTCCTGAACATGGCTTCACCCTGCAAATTGGTGATCCCAACATCATTACCGAAATGACGCAAATTCCGGTCATTTCAGATTTTCGTCGTCGTGATATGGCGGCTGGCGGTCAAGGTGCCCCTCTGGTTCCTGCATTTCATCAAGCCTTGTTTCAGCATGACAGCATTCATCGTGTAATTCTGAATTTAGGCGGAATTGCCAATGTCAGTATGCTGCCTGCCGGCAAACCCGAAGCAGTATTTGGTTTTGACACCGGTCCTGCCAATATTCTTATGGATGCCTGGTGTCAGCGTTATACTGGTCAGTCCTATGATGAAAATGGCAACTGGGCAGCATACGGACAACCCATTCGCAGCCTGCTGGACCGCTTGCAGGCGCATGAATTTTTCTCCAAAGAACCACCAAAAAGTACTGGCCGCGAAGACTTCAACCTGGAATGGCTGGATGAACAGATTCTCGACTGGCGTAATGACCTTGAATATGACGAGTTAGAAGATACCCCTGAAAATGTTCAGGCGACCTTAATGAAACTGACCACCCGCGCCATTAAAAAAGCTATTTACCGTTCCGACATGGATACCGGTGAAGTTTATGTCTGCGGTGGCGGAGCCTATAACTCGAACCTGCTTGAACAATTGCGCTGGCGTTTACGCAAACACGAATGGACAGTACAAACTACAGCAGATTTAGGGCTGAGCCCAACCTGGGTGGAAGCAACTGCTTTTGCCTGGCTGGCTATGCGCTTTGTGAATCAGCAAAGTGGTAATCTGCCTGCAGTCACCGGTGCGGCTGGCTATCGTATTTTGGGAAGCATAACGGCCGTCTAAATATTTTTTAATGCAAAGCTTCAGCATAAAAAAGGTCTGCTTGATGCAGACCTTTTTATTTTTATACGTTTATAGCGCTATCTATTGCATCATTTTTTTAGCATTTTCACTGCGCAAGGCATTTAAAATTTGTTGTCCAGCTCGTCCGGTTGGGCTAAGCCCCAAACGAATCTGTTCCTGACGGATCGCTTGACGGGTTTTATCCCCAATAAGGCCATCTACAGTACCAATGTCATAACCGCGATTGATCAAGAATTGCTGAATTTCACGACGTTCTGCACGTGATGTTCCTGCATCATCGGTGGGCCAGGTTTTACTAAAGCCGGCACTCTGACCCTGTAAGCGATCAGACAAATGTGCAATCGCCAGAGCATAACTTTCCGCAGCGTTATAACTATATATGGCATCGAAGTTTTTAAAGACTAAAAATACCGGGCCATTTGCACCCGCAGGTGTCATTAAACCTGCAGCACTGCTGTCAGATAAATTGCCTTGAATCAAAGGACTGCCATCCGCACGAACTACACCACGACTCATCCAGCTGCTTAAAGCCTTTTTATTGCGACGGCTTTCACCCGCAATAGACATGCCTTCCGGAATTCTGACTTCAAAGCCCCAAGGCATGCCAGTTTGCCAGCCGCGTTTTTTCAGAAAATTGGCGGTTGAAGCCAGAGCATCTGTAGTACTGGACACCAGGTCACGGCGTCCATCGCCATCAAAATCGACAGCCAACTCATCATAAGTAGAAGGCATAAACTGGGTATGGCCAAATGCCCCTGCCCACGAGCCTTTCATTTGCTGTTCGCTTAAATCACCGCGCTGCAAAATTCGCATGGTGGTAAAAAATTCGCCACGGAAATACCCCTGGCGACGCCCTTCACAACTTAAAGTTCCCAAAGCCTGCAATAAAGGATAGCTTCCGGAAATATCGCCAAAGTTACTTTCTACACCCCAAACCGCCACCACGGTTTCAGCCGGCACCCCATAGGTGGCTGCAACACGATTTAACACCTCTCGGTGCTGGGCCAGTTTTTGTTGCCCCAACTGTACCCGCTCTTCATCAACCAGACCGGATAAATAGTCCCAAATCGGGGTCGAAAATTCAGGCTGATAATTCAATTTATCAATCACAGAATAATCAGGCGTTAAATTTTGCGTATAGCGATCATAGGTAGAGCTACTCACACCCGAAGTTATGGCTTGACTACGTAAGTTTGCCAGACATTGCTGAAAATTATTTTGCGAAGTCAAAATTTGATTGGCTGGTGGGGTTGAAGTGACTGTGACAGGTTGACCATTAATAATCAGCTCAGCATTGGCTTGAGTCATGGCAAGGAAAACTGAACCTAAAACGAAAGCTAAGCGCTGCATAGTATCCTTTACGATCTTTGAATTTAAATTATGCTTTTACCATACCACCATCAGCACATCGTTTCTGAATCAAATCGTAAATTTAAATTCATTTTCTTCATTTTAAATTCATATTTTACTTTTAAATTTAAAAATTTTATCCACAGGCTTTATTTTTAGAATTTTTTAAATTCAAAACATAAGGAAATATGAATTTAAATTCATTATTTCAAATTTAAAGCAAAGTTTTAAATTCAAACGGCTTGTGGATAAGTTAATTCTGACCGTTTTTATAATCTTAGAAAGCTCATACTTTAAATTTAAAATCCTACTTTTTAAATTTAAAAGTTTAAATTCATTTTCTGCTCAAATACTTTGAATTCATATTTTTTTAAATTCAAATGCACGAGTTTAAATTTAAATTCATATTTTGAATTTATTTTTATCTTTTGAATTTAAAAATTTCTGCATTGTTTTACGACAATAAAACTAAAATACAGAACCATTCTATTTGTTTGTTTTTTATGCAGTATATTTATAAAGCATTGTATAAATTACACACAATTATTTTTATTCTGTTCCGATAAATGGCGCATTCTTGAAAAGAGGCGCAATCATGCCCGAAGTGCAGGCATAAAAAAAGCGATCATTGGCATGACCGCTTTTTTATCATTCAAACTTGGGTTTAAATGCTCATATCTTCGCTAAGTGCCAGTGGATTCGGCAAAATTTTCGCCAATGCACGGCATAAAGTAGTCAGTTCAGCACTGTCATTTGGCATCAAGGTGATATGGCCAATTTTACGACCTTCACGCTCAGTCTTGTTATAAAGGTGCAAATGAGCGCCATTTAAAGCCAAGACATCTTCAGATTTAGGATGTTGACCAATAATATTGATCATCACCGTTGGACGAACCACTTCAGTTGAACCTAAAGGTAAGCCCGCCACCGCACGAATGTGGTTTTCAAACTGCGAGCAAACAGCACCTTCAATTGACCAGTGCCCCGAGTTATGCACACGTGGTGCCATTTCGTTGGCATACAAGCCCTTGTCAGTGACAAATAGCTCTAGCGTCAACACACCGACATAATTCAAATGATTCAGCAGGCGAGTGATGTAGTCTTGTGCCACAGGCTGTAAATCGGCGCTGTTAGGTGCAGGCACAATTGAGTGCGACAAAATACCATTATGATGGTGGTTTTCTGCCAATGGCCAGGTTTTCACCTCACCGTTTTGACCACGTACCGCAATAATCGATACTTCACGTGAGAAGGTCACAAAACTTTCTGCAATCAGTGAACCAGCCGGACCAAGCTCAGCCCATGCCTGATCAACCTGATCTACAGAACGCAGCACAAACTGACCTTTACCGTCGTAGCCACCTGTTGCCGTTTTCAAGACGATTGGCAAACCCAGTTCAGCAACAGCCACTTGTAAGGTTTCTAGCGAATCGACTGCCTTATAAGGCGCAACTGGAATCTCGAGTTGATCGAATAAAGCTTTTTCCAGCAAACGATTTTGCGCAATAGCCAAAGCCTGACGCGGCGGGTGTAATTGTTTTTGCTGGGTTAAAATATCCACATCTGCAAGCGGGGTATTTTCAAACTCCAGACTAAATACATCTGCACTTTGAATAAACTCATTTAAACCATTTTCAGCTTGGCTTGAGATGACCTGACCCAGCGCTGCAGAAGGGCAATCTGTATTGGCTTCAAAGAAAGTGCATTGAATATTCAGCGGTAGGGCAGCTTGTGCCATCATACGGCCGAGTTGACCACCACCAAAAATACCGATGGTTTTATCCATAACGTGTGTCCCGTTTTAAGCTTGGCTTTAGATTTGACCAGGAATATTTTTGCTCGCCACTTTTTCAGTTTGCGCAGCACGGAATTCAGCAACATTTTTGGCAATTTCAGGACGTGTTAAACCTAAAATTTGTGCTGCCATAATGGCTGCATTGGTTGCACCGGCAGGACCAATTGCCAATGTACCGACTGCAATACCGGCAGGCATTTGCACGATTGAAAGCAATGAGTCTACGCCATTAAGAATAGAAGATTTCACTGGTACACCCAGAACCGGTAAGTCGGTTTTTGCTGCACACATGCCTGGAAGATGCGCTGCACCGCCAGCACCGGCAATAATCACCTGAATACCACGTTCACGTGCTGTTTCAGCATATTCAAATAAACGGTCTGGGGTACGGTGTGCAGAAACAACTTCCGCTTCAAATGGGACGCCAAGCTGTTTCAGCATATTGGCAGTGTGTTCCAGGGTTGCCCAGTCAGATTGGGAACCCATGATAATTCCAACGAGAGGTTGAGTGTCTGCAGCAGCCGCATTCATTGCAAATGTTCCATAAACGAATGTAAGGAAGGATAAATCTCGACAAGAGCCAAGTTTTAAATGAATCACAAGCTCGCTATTATAGACTGATTTTTCATCTCACCAAAATTTAACAGCGCAAGCAGGCGGATATTTTCAATTTTTTTATAGAAATAGCTAAAAATAGGGCAGTGGCCAATTTATTGGCTACGAAATACAAAATAAACACATCCCACCAAACAGAGACCTGCCCACAAATAATCCAGTTTAAAGGGCTGTTTAAACAGAAAAATCATAAAAGGTACAAAGACCAGCAAGGTCACCACTTCCTGGGTAATTTTCATTTGTCCCACGGCCCAGCCTTGTTGTGCAAGCAGACGGGTGGCGGGAATCATAAAGCTGTACTCCAGCAGAGCGATCAGCCAGCCGAATAAAATCGCTTGCCAAAGCGGAGCTCCATGTAAAAATTTAAGATGACCATACCAAGCCAAAGTCATAAAGCAGTTGGAAATAATTAAAAGCAGCAGGGCAAAGTACATAGTCAATTGATCTGGAATAACTGCAAATATTTTACGTTTTTCCAGTAAAAAAGCATGTGATTTCCGGACGGATTTTAGCGTGGAGAAATCCCGATCCAACAGCCCCCTAAACTACCGGATGCAATGCTGGGAATAGATACAAGAAAGACTATCTTTTCCGCAAAACCCTTGATATCGTTGCTTTCAAATTGAATCGATAATGACAACACCACCAATAACAACGTGATGTGTCTAAAAAGCAGTGGAGTTAAAACGCATGCATCTGCATATTTTGGGTATTTGTGGCACCTTTATGGGTTCGCTCGCACTATTGGCACGTGATTTAGGACATAAAGTGACGGGTTCGGATGCAAATGTCTATCCACCCATGTCAACCCAACTAGAAAATGCAGGCATTGGCTTAATGCAGGGTTATGACCGCAGTCATTTGCAGCCACATCCCGATCTGGTCATTGTCGGGAATGCCATGAAGCGCGGCATTGATGCGGTGGAATACATGCTCAATGAAGGTCTGCCTTATATTTCAGGTCCGCAATTTTTGGCCGATCATGTTTTACAAGGCAAACATGTGCTGGGCGTTGCAGGAACCCATGGTAAAACCACCACAACCACTATGCTGGCTTGGGTACTGGATCAGGCCGGTTTAAATCCGGGCTTTTTGATTGGCGGCGTACCTTTGGGTTTTAGTGAAAGTGCACGTTTGGGCGGCGGCAAATACTTCTGTGTAGAAGCGGATGAATATGATTCTGCCTTCTTCGACAAGCGTTCCAAGTTTGTACATTATCATCCTAAAACCGCGATTTTAAATAACCTTGAATTTGACCATGCTGATATCTTTGATGATCTGGCTGCGATTCAAAAACAGTTCCATCATTTAGTACGGACCATTCCAAGTGAAGGCCGCATTATTGCGCCAATTACCGAAACCAATATTGATGAAGTTTTGCAGATGGGCTGCTGGACACCTGTGGTTCGCACTTCATTGGATGCCAATGACAAAGCGTTACTTTCTGCCGAACAGTTATTAAATGATGGTTCACATTTTAAAGTACTGGAAAATGGTATCGTTAAAGGTATCGTGAAATGGAACATGACCGGACAGCACAGTGTGGCCAATGCCTTGGCGACCATTGCAGCGGCGGAACATGTGGGCGTTTCGATCGAAACTGCATGTAAAGCACTTTCCAACTTTGGCGGCGTGAAACGCCGTATGGAATTGCTGGATACCGTAAAAGGCATTGAGGTGTATGATGATTTTGCCCATCACCCAACTGCCATTGAAACCACGCTTGACGGCGCACGCAAACGCCTGGGTGAACGTAAACTGTGGGCCATTATTGAACCGCGCTCCAATACCATGCGTATGGGTAGCCACAAAGATGGTTTGGCGCATTCCGCACGTCTGGCAGATGAAGTAATCTGGTATCAACCGGAAGGGCTGGACTGGGATCTACAGCCGGTAATTGACTCCGCACCAAACAAAGCCGTGGTGGCACGTAGCTTAGATGACATCATTCAAACGGTTGTCTCTGAGGCAGGTGAGGGCGATGCTGTGGTGATTATGTCGAATGGCGGTTTTGGCGGATTACACCAAAAATTGATTAGTGCCTTACAGCAAAACGCTTAAACTTCTTTTCAGCCTAAGCTTGATCAGGACCGTAGCCAATCGTTCTGCGGTCCTTCACTTATAAATTAATAAATCATATATTATTTTTTATTCAAATAACTATTTTGCTAATGACCTTGTCATCAAGACTTGTTAATTTAACTGGATAGCATCCCGCCAACATGACTGTTGCTATATATAAACCAGGCGGCTGGATGTCTTTTACAATAATCATTAAGAAGGATGGTCACCATGTCAAATACAATGAAAGCAATGGTTTACTACGGCGCCAATGATATCCGTTTCGAAGAACGTCCCATTCCTACCATCCTGCATCCCGATGATGCGATTATCAAACTCACCAAAGTCACGATCTGCGGGACTGACCTCGGCATCTGGAAAGGTAAAAACCCCGAAATTGAACAGGTGGAAAAAGAAAAAACCGGCAGCTTTAATGGCCGGATTCTCGGTCATGAAGGCATCGGCATTGTAGAAGAAGTCGGTTCAGCCGTAAAAAACTTCAAGAAAGGCGACCGGGTGATTATTTCCTGTGTTAGCCGCTGTGGTACCTGTGAAAACTGCCAGAAACAACTTTATGCACATTGCCGTAATGAAGGGGGCTGGATCATGGGCTACATGATCGATGGCACCCATGCCGAATATGTCCGGACTCCATTTGCAGATACTTCACTCTATCATTTGCCGGAAGGACTGAATGAAGATGTCGCAGTTTTCCTGTCTGATATTCTGCCAACTTCACATGAAATTGGGGTGCAGTATGGCGATGTTAAACCCGGCGATAACGTGGCGATTGTCGGTGCTGGCCCGATTGGGATGAGCTGTCTGCTCACCTCACAATTCTATTCACCTGCCAATATTATTATGGTGGATACAGATGATAACCGACTGGAATTTGCCAAGACTGTAGGGGCTACCCATGTCATCAACTCTGCTAAAGAAGACGCCATTGCAAAGATTCTAGAGCTTACCGGTGGTCGTGGTGTTGACTGTGCCATTGAAGCCGTGGGTGTGGAACCAACGTGGAATATCTGCCAACATGTGGTGAAAGAGGGAGGACATATTGCCAACGTGGGTGTGCATGGTAAATCTGTCAACTTTGAACTGAACAAGCTCTGGATCAAGAACCTGACTATCACCACCGGTCTGGTCAATGCCAACACCACTGGCATGTTGCTGAAAACCTGCTGTTCCGGCAAATTGCCACTGGAAAAACTGGCGACCCATCACTTTAAGTTTGCTGAGTTTGAAAAAGCCTATGATGTCTTCAAGCATGCCGCTGATGAAAAGGCCCTGAAGGTGATGATCGACATGGCTTAAGCTTTAAGTCTTCGATAAAAAAGTCCGCGCTGCGGACTTTTTTATTTTAGCCTGAATCAGAAATAGGAGAGTGGTCCTCTATTGGCCTGACGGCAGCTTCTGAATTTTATACCCTACTGCAAAGCCTTGATCTGCCAGATTTAAAAACCAAATGACAGACAATCTCTCTATCGGCTAGCACCCTTAAACTTAGGCTACAACATCTGCAAAACTCTGATCACGTTTAAACATTACCTCCACATAGGAACAGGTGGGAATAATTTTTAACTGTTTTTCACGTGCAAATTCAACTAAAACATCTAACAATTTTCGTGCTACGCCTTGGCCACGCAAACAATCATCCACCCAGGTATGATCAGCCACTATGGTATTTTCATTGCGCCAAACATAACTGATTTCTGCAATTCGTTGACCTGCATCATTCAAGGTAAAAAACTCACCTTGTTGGCCGTTATCCTTGTGTTGAAACTGCATCGCTAGTCCTCACTTTTTATTTGACTGAAACCAGAATACGTTAAAAGTAGATTATTTTAAAATATTGTGAATAGATAAAATTTGCACAATTACAATAAATATGCGATTCTTCAGCCATATTTGGATGAAATCCAAAACAAAATTAAGTTGAACAAGGGGAGTAGCCTCCTCCAAGCCTGATCATGATGCCGTTTTAAAATGATCAGGTGTCAGAATATCGTCATTACACTTTGCAAAAAGTCGGTATCTGAGCATCTGAATTTACATAATATTAATATTCAGATGTAGGCAAGACCTTGATCATGTTGACACAGATGTTTAAATCATCTGGCAACAGGTCAAGGTTTTTTTATGGCCGGTTGTCAGGTGTGGAGATTTTTATGGAATCCATTGGCAATTTATGGCTGTATTTAGCATTCTTCGGTTTAGTTGCCGTTATGCTCATCATCGACTTTTTGGGCTTCAGACAAAAACAGGGCCAAGAAGTCAAAATTAAAACCGCAGCGTACTGGAGTATGGCTTGGGTTTCTGTCGCCGTGCTATTTGGTGGTGGCTTATGGTTTTACCTGCAACAGACAGCTGGAGTAGCCATCGCAAATACCAAAGTCATGGAGTATTTTGCTGGTTACTTATTAGAGAAATCCCTCGCGATTGATAACGTTTTTGTGTGGCTAATGATTTTTGCTGCCTTCGCTATTCCTCCGGCATTGCAACGTAAAATATTGCTCTATGGGGTACTCGGCGCCATTGTATTACGTACCATCTTTATTTTTATTGGTGCCTGGTTCGTTCAGGAGTTCTCTTGGGTACTTTATATCTTCGGTGCTTTCCTGGTCTATACCGGCTTTAAATTTCTTAAAGGTCATGACGAAGACCCCAATATTGAAGATATGGCCTTACTCAAGTGGTTACGTAAACATATGCGTATTACCCCGCAGCTGGAAGGAGATAAATTCTTTGTCCGTCAAAACGGTCTGTTATGGGCCACGCCGTTATTCCTGGTCTTGATTTTGGTTGAAGCTTCCGATGTCATTTTTGCAGTAGATTCCATTCCGGCGATTTTCGCGGTCACCAGTGATCCCTTTATCGTATTAACTGCAAACTTAATGGCCATTTTAGGTCTACGTGCCATGTTTTTCTTGCTGGCAGGTGCAGCATCCAAAATGCATTATCTGCCGTATGGTCTCGGTATTATCCTGCTGTTTATTGGTTTCAAAATGTTGATGCTGGACGTGTTCCATATGCCAATCTGGATATCTTTGGGCTTTATTGTGATGGTCCTGTCCATTACTGCATGGTTATCGATTCGCTACAACAAGCAACAACAGTCACTTTAATTTTTAAATAAAATGATTCGGCCTTTCATCTTATAAATGGAAGGCTTTTTTATGACCCATATTTCAAGCGACTGGATATTTACAAGTAGAGTTTTTCATCCTTTAGCATGCAGCTCAATGCATCGTACAGGGGAGAGGATTAACCCCATCAGATCGGGTTTAAGGGAAAAATCAGGTACAATCAATCGAAAAAATTCAAAATCGCAGGTTTTCAATGTCTTCTGTAGTTGCAACGACGGCAGTTCGCGGTCGCTTCCTAGATATTCAGAATACGGTTGCCCAAGCGCGTGATATTCACGACCAAGTGCGATATGTAGAAGATGGTTTACTGATTACCGAAAATGGCAAAATTCGCTGGTTTGGCGACTGGCAAACTGGCCAGCAGCATATTCCGGCTGATGCTGAAGTTCATCATTATCCCGACAAGCTGATTGTACCGGGTTTTATTGATACCCATATCCATTTTCCGCAAACGGAGATGGTCGGGGCCTATGGGGAACAGCTGCTTGAATGGCTGAATAGCTATACCTTTCCGACTGAATTGCAGTTTAAAGACAAAGCCTATGCCGACAAAATCGCGCAGTTTTTTATCCAGGAATTATTAAAAAACGGCACCACCACAGCTTTGGTTTTTTGTACAGTCCATGCGGAATCGGTCGATGCCTTATTTGCAGCGGCACAACAGTATCAAATGCGTTTAATTGCCGGCAAAGTGATGATGGACCGTCATGCACCAGAAGATTTGTGTGATACGCCAGAGACTGCTTATCAGGACTCTAAGGCATTGATTGAAAAATGGCATGGCAAAGGCCGCAACCTGTATGCCATTACCCCACGTTTTGCACCAACCTCGACGCCAGAGCAACTGGCTAAAGCAGGGCAGCTGAAAGCCGAGTATCCTGATGTGTATATGCATACCCATTTAAGTGAAAACAAGAATGAAATTGCCTGGGTCAAAGATTTATTTCCTGAGCAAAAAGGTTATCTGGATGTCTATCACCATTATGGTTTAACCGGACAACGTTCGGTATTTGCCCACTGCGTACATTTGGAAGATACTGAGTGGGATTGTATGCATGCGACCGACTCAGCCATTGCCTTTTGTCCGACCTCAAATCTATTTTTGGGGAGTGGTTTATTTCCCCTGAAAAAAACTTGGGAGAAACAGGTCAAAGTGGGCTTAGGCACAGACATTGGGGCAGGGACGTCCTTCAGTCAGCTGCAAACCTTGAATGAAGCCTATAAAGTACAGCAGCTTCAGGGCGATAAACTCTCTGCATTTGAGTCTCTGTATCACGCGACCTTGGGCGGCGCCAAAGCGCTGGATCTGGAGGATAAACTGGGTAACTTTAACCTGGGCAAAGAAGCCGATTTTATTGTGCTGGATTTAAAAGCCACTGCACTGCAGGCACTACGTCAGAAACATGCCAAAAGCATTGAAGATGCTTTATTTGCCCTGATGACCATGGGCGATGATCGTAATATCCATGCCACCTATATTTATGGAGCAGCAGCCTATGTCAAAAAGTGAAGTGAGGAAAAAATCTGCTAAAAATATCATTGTGTGGGCTGGAATTGCCCTGGTGTGTGCATTTTTACTGAAACGCGATACGGTGCAGCACAAGGTCTGATTAGATTTACAAGCGCAAAAAAGATGCATCTCTTAAACAGATGTATTAAAATTAAAACAACTTTAGAGGTGTTGCTGGTCAACACCTTTTTTATTTTTTGATTTGCTTTTAGGTATCTCCCCATGACCGTTCATATGAGTGTGATGATCTCAACTGAAGAAATTCAAGCCAAAGTCAAAGAGCTTGGTGCAAAAATTGATGCTCACTATGCCAATAGTGACAAAGAATTGGTGCTGATTGGTTTACTTCGCGGTTCTGTCATTTTTATGGCGGATTTATGTCGTGCAATCAGCAAACCGCATGAACTCGATTTTATGACCGTATCCAGTTACGGTAGCGGTACGGTTTCAAGCCGTGATGTCAAAATTCTAAAAGATTTGGACGGTGAAATTCGCGGTAAAGATGTACTGATTGTGGAAGATATTATCGACTCTGGTAATACCCTGAGCAAAGTCCTGGAAATCTTGAGCACGCGCGGTCCCAACTCTATTGAACTGTGTACGCTCATCAGCAAACCTTCACGCCGTGAAATTGAACTTGAAGTGAAATTCCTGGGCTTTGAAGTGGAAGATAAATTTATTGTCGGTTATGGCTTGGACTATGATCAAAAATATCGCCATATTCCATTTATTGGTGAAATTGGTCTATAAGACTGACCCAAGATACTTAAAGTGGCCGAAGGCCACTTTTTTATGATTTAAATTGCAACAGGCACAAAAAAACAACAGTTATTAGCAGGATTCATCTGTTTCGTGTTGGATAAATGATTAATTATAAAAATGAAAGCGAATTGAAAGTAAATAAATGATAACAAAAGGAGAAGACTGATGTGGTCACTGATCGTTGCAATTGTGGTCGGTTTTATTGCAGGTTTAATTGCACGCGCTATTCATCCGGGTAATGATAAGGCAGGATTTTTTATTACTGCCTTGCTCGGTATTGCAGGTTCTTTATTGGCCACTTATGGTGGACGCTTACTCGGACTGTATGGTGAAAACTCTGCAGCAGGTTTTATTGCTTCGGTGATCGGGGCCATCATTATTCTGTTTCTTTATAACCTGGTGACCAAGAATTCCAGGGGTTAAATACTCCCTCACATAATAGAGTCACTCATAAAAAAGTACCGTACATGGTTTCAGTTAAGGAGTTTAGAAATAGACTCTTTAATTTTTTAGTAATTCATGGCGGAATCTTACCATTTTAAATCAAACCCTTGCAGCTCATTTGTTACTTTGGTTTCGCCCTGAGAAGCACTGCTTCGTAAGACCAATGGCATTTGTCATCCGCAAAACTCGTCAGCCACTATCAACTAGCAAATTCATCGCAGAAACAATCATTTTTTAATGTAGTCCTGCCTCAAACAGTTGCGGATGACTTTTCCACATATCAACTACAATCATGAATTTAAAAAGAAATGCCAGTCAATTTCTTAACTGACTGACATTACCGTACACGGCGCTTTTTTATAGTTCCTCGCATCAGCGCAGATCTATTTTATAAACCCAGTTCTTTCCAGATTTTTTCAATTTCCTGGGCAGGGTAGGCCCCCATAACTTTAAAGCCATTGGAGAAAACAATGGCTGGTGTCCCGGTTAACCCTAAAGTTTTACCTAAACTTAAATTACGCTCAATCGGATTGGCACAGCTTTTATTAGCATTGGGTTGAATCCCTTTAGCGATCAAATTTGACCAGGCCAAAGCTGGATCTTTCTCACAAAATACCTGTTTGGAAGCCGCCACAGATTGAGTTTTAATCGGGTAAATAAAGGTGTAAATAGTCACATCCTTTAATTTGCTTAGTTCAGTCTCAAGCTGTTTACAATACGGGCAATTTGGGTCAGAAAAGATCGCAATCTGGCGTTTACCATTACCTCGCACGGTTTTGACTGCATCCTGTAACGGCAATTTTTTCCAGTCAATACTGTTCTGCTTCAGTATTAAATCTTTGGTCAGGTTTTTCTGATCACTTAATCGGAACATGGAACCGACCAGAATATGTTGAGCATCTTCCCCCAAATACACCACTTGGCCATCCATTGAGCCGCTATAAATCCCTTTCATTTCGGTGGTTTGAATATTTTCAATGTTCAGTTTAGGATGTTGCTTACTCAGGTTGGTTTTCACTGTATCGACATTTGCCAAAGTTAAAGTGGAAATAAAACTCACCAAGGCACATACCAATGTTTTTTTAATCATCTGTTTTGCTCATCGCTTTAAAATCCTTCCCGCTGATTCTACTCAAAAACCAGCCAGGTAATCTTAAAATTTTAGCTCGCCTTACTGAAAATACACATATTTACCCAGCAAGGTTTCACGTGGAACATGGACTTAGCGTGGATTAATTTCTACCGAAACATGTACGATTTCCTCATGAATGGACAGGGCTGCACGAATCTGGTCTGCATTCAAATTGGAATCGGTGGCTAAAGCTAAAATGCAGGAGAATTTACCTTTCCCGACTTTCCAGACATGCAGGTCAGTAATGTCTACCAGAGGAAATTCTGCAATCACCTCGCGAATTTCTTCTACGACCGGATGATCCATTTCTGCATCCAGTAAGGTTTTTCCAGTTTCTTGAATGAGGCCCCAAGCCCATTTCGCCACCAGAATGGATCCGATAATGCCCAGTGCGGCATCCAGAAAAGTCCAATTCAAATACTTGGCAGCAAACAGGGCAATAATGGCAAAAACTGAAGTCACAGCATCGGCAACCACATGCATAAAAGCGGCTTTCTGGTTTAAGTCATGCTCGGTATGAGTATGCTCATTTTCATGATCATGGTGATGGTGATGGTGATGGTGATGGTGATGGTGATGGTGATGGTGATGGTGATCATCATGCAGTAACCATGCACAGATTACATTAATCACCAGGCCCAATATTGCAATCGGAATGGCTTGATTATAAAGAATATCAATCGGATTGAGCAGTCGTTCAATCGATTGAAAGGCCATAAACACCGCCACCACCATCAACAAGATGGCGCTGCTATAGCCTGCCAAAATTTCAATTTTCCAGGTACCAAAACTAAAACGATGATCCTGTGCATAACGACGTGCAGAACGGTAAGCAAAATAAGCCAGTCCCAGCGCCAGCATATGCGAACTCATGTGCCAGCCATCGGCCAGCAAGGCCATAGAGTTGTAAATCCAGCCACCAATCACTTCTAATAACATCATCACTGCCGTTAGAATGGTCGCCAATAAAATGCGTTTTTGTGCGAGCGGGTTGCCTTCATCAAACTGATGACTATGGGTTCGGGTCAATGGGGCGTCTTGCATAATCTAGATTTTCAATATACTCCCCCATAGTATATTTATTTTTGGAGAATAATGTTGGGTCATTTATATCAGGACAAGAAAATTCAGAATCGGGTCAAACGTTTACAAGGTCAGATTAATGCAGTGGATCTGGCTTTAAATACACCTGATGCTTCATGTATTCAAATATTGCAGCAGGCTGCCGCGATTAAAGGTGCGGTGAATGGTCTGATAAATGAGCTTATTGAAGCACATTTGCGTCATCACGTGATTGGAGAACAGACAGCAATTAATGAAACAGAACTGGAAGAATTTCTTAAATTATTAAAGCGTTATAGCTAAACTTCTTACATTTTATCCATTGACGCTATAGATCGATAACCAGTACGCTAAATTCTCCTTTTCTCCCCCCTATTTGCCATTTTGAACGCTGTGGCAAATATTTTTGCGACACTCTATGACAAATCAACAATCCTGGCGCCCGTTTTTGATGGTGAGCCTGGCTCTTTGTATTGGAACGATGGGGACGGCACTGGCCAGCCCTTTATATCCCATCTATCAGCAACTTTGGCATCTGTTGCCGAGTCATATCACCTATATTTTTGTCACCTATATGTTGGGCTGTTTAGCCACGCTCCTGTTTTTAGGCCGTACCAGTAACAGCATTGGCTTTTTAAAAACCTTAGAACTTGGTTTGGTCATCATCACACTTGGGCTTCTACTGTCCATGTTTGCGAATAATGTGCTATGGCTGTCTTTGGGGCGTTTTATTATCGGAATTGCCTCGGGATTGATGACTACATCAGCATTGATTGGTCTGATGTGGAGCATTCCTGAATCACATAAAAGCCATGCACCCCAGCTCAGTTCAGTAATTACCGCAGTTGGTTTTGGTTTAGGCCCGTTGGTCGGTGGACTGATTGCCCAGTTTTCTGCTACACCGCTATTTACCCCGTATATTCCTATCATTGTTGGGGCAATGTTGTGCTTCGTAGGTTTGTTACGTCTGCCACAGCCTGAATTTAGCGCACAGGCATTCTCGATTGCACCGCATTTAGAACGTCCTGAAGCACAATTTCATGTTGAATTTTATATTACCGGTTTGACTGCCTTTTGTGCCTTTGCAGCGTTTAGCCTATTCGCTTCACTTTCTCCCTCATTTGTACAGTTCATCATTCCCTGGCATGGTCCTTTGGTCAGTGGATTAGCCATTACCTGTATTTTGCTAATTTCTGCCATGGTACAGTATTTTTCCAGATCGATTCCTGCAAGAAAATGCCTGAATTATGGGCTGTATACGCTGTTGTTCAGTTTATTGATCCTGGGTTTATGTATCTATCTACACTGGAGCTTTCTGTTTTTTATCAGTGATGTACTGGTTGGCGTTGGGCATGGATTAGCGCTGATCGGGGCATTTGGTTTAATTCATGCCATGACCAACCTGCACAACCGGGCTGCAGTCATGTCGACTTATTTATTTGTAGCCTATTTAGGCACCATTTTACCCATTCTTGCAGTGGGTTATCTTGCCGATCATTTTGGTTTAACCGCAAGCGTACTCAGTTTTTGTGCTGCGTTCTGTTTACTGTGTCTGTTTTTGTTAATTTGGCATAAAAAAATAAATGATAAATAATCATCCTCAGCTTTAATGATCTTGCTTAGAAGTCTAGATTGTAGGCTCATTCTCAAAACGCTTGAACGTATTGTATTCAATCTCGACAGGGTTAAATTGCCCAAATTTTTATTCAGGCGTTCTCCTATCTGGTGACTTATAACAGAATAAAATATCATGCCATTAGATAAATTTTTAGCCTATCGTGAATCATTCAGTGATATAAAAAAAGCACTAAGTGATTAAAACTTAATGCTATTTTTCACATACTGGAATTTATTAGAGCCTATTACATAACTCTTTAATTTTAAATTACTTTCCGATACAAAATGATCCAAAGATCTTGCCCAACAAGTCATCTGCACTAAAGTCCCCGGTAATTTCACCCAAGGCATTCTGGGCAAGTCGCAATGACTCCGCCACCAGCTCACCGGCATGGAACACCACCAGTTGTTCACGCGCTTCTGCCAGATAGTGCTGAGTGCGCTTCATTGCGTCTAAATGGCGGGTACGGGCAATAAAGGTATCTTCTTCCGGCTGGAAGCCTGCATGCGCTGTAATCGCATCTATGAGCGACTGCACCCCGGTTTCCTGCTTGGCAGAAACGGTAATATGACGGAAACCTTGATAATCACCAATTGCAGCAGTTGCACCGGTTAAATCACACTTGTTGGCGATCAGCATTAAACGGCGTGGTTCCAAATGTTCGGCAAAATAGTTTTGTGCCAATTGCAGCGGATCTTCCCCTTGGCTTAAGTCATAGACCAGTAGCAACAAATCGGCTTGTTCAATTTCTTTAATCGCACGGCGAATGCCTTCTTTTTCCACCACATCACCGGTTTCACGTAAACCAGCGGTATCGGTCAGGGTAATCGGCAAGCCATTCAAGGTGATTTTTTCATGCAATACATCACGGGTGGTGCCGGCAATATCAGTCACAATGGCGCGTTCATTGCCCGCAAGGGTATTCAACAAGGAAGACTTACCTGCATTCGGTTTACCCGCAATCACTACTTGTAAGCCCTCACGCAATAGCTGGCCTTGGCGTGCCGAGGTCTGAACGGCAGCGACTGAACTTTGTACATCTTCTAACAGGGTTAAAATTTTGCCATCAGCCAAAAAATCGATTTCTTCTTCCGGGAAATCAATCGCAGCTTCCACATGCAGACGCAGGTGAATCAATTTCTCCAGCACGGTATTAACCCGGGTAGAGAAAGCACCTTGCAAGGAGCGTACTGCAGAACGTGCTGCGGCCTGTGAAGTAGCATCAATCAGGTCGGCAATCGCTTCAGCCTGGACCAGATCCAGCTTACCATTTTCAAAGGCACGCATGGAAAATTCACCAGCTTTAGCAGCGGTTGCACCTAGCTCCAGTAGTCGGCCGAGCAGGGCATTTTGAATCACCGGACCACCATGCCCCTGTAACTCCACCACATCTTCACCGGTAAACGAGTGTGGGTTAGGGAAGCAAATGGCCAAGCCTTCATCCATGACTTCACCAGATGCATCATAAAACTGACGAAAACCGGCGAAACGGGCTTTAGGCAAAGCTTTTCGGGTTAAAGCTTCAGCAATAGCATAAGATTTCGGACCCGACAGACGAATTACCCCCACACCACCGCGCCCAGGCGGAGTTGCAATCGCAGCAATCGTAGTAAGGTTTTGCATAAAATTCACCTAAAAAATCCCAAATCACAGCCAAAGAAAAATCCGCCTAAGATTACCATCTTAAGCGGATTTATTCAGCTATTCGCAATCAGTCGTTACTTAAACAACGTCACGTTTTTCGCGTTCTTTCGCCACACCTTTATTGATCAGGCTTTGCTGCAAGATGGTAATACTGTTGTTGACAATCCAGTACAACACCAAGCCCGCAGGGAAGAACAACATAAATACGGTGAAGACAATCGGCATAATCTTAAAGACTTTTGCCTGCATCGGATCAGCCGGTTGCGGATTTAAAGACTGCTGAATAAACATGGTCGCGCCCATCAGTAACGGCAGGATAAACCACGGATCCATTGCAGATAAATCTTGAATCCAAGCCAACCAGGGTGCATGACGCAATTCTACTGATTCCATCAATACCCAGTACAAGGCCAGGAAAATCGGCATTTGTAACAGCAATGGCAAGCAACCCGATAATGGATTGACCTGTTCACGTTTATACAGCGCCATCATTTCTTGCGAGAAGCGCATACGGTCTTCACCGAATTCTTCTTTCATGCGTTGCATTTCAGGTGCAATCACACGCATTTTCGCCATCGAGCGGTAGCTCTTGGATGACAATGGCCAAAGAATCAGTTTGACCAATACGGTCAACAGGATAATTGACCAGCCCCAGTTGCCGACAATGTTATGGAAGAATTGAAGGCCCAAGAACAATAATTTGGCAATTGGCCATAACCAGCCATAATCGACCGTTTGATTCAAGCCCACAGCCAAGTCTTTTAATTCAGACTGTACTTTAGGACCTGAATAGAATGTCGCATCCACTTCCGCCGCAGTACCTGCAGGTACATTCATGGTCGGTGAAGTGAAACCAATAATGTTCATATTATCGGTAGATTGGCGAGATTCCAGTTTGGCACTATAAGGCTGACCATTGGCTTGAGTCAGTTTAAGATCACCCGGAATCCAGGCACTGACAAAATAATGCTGCACGACAGCAACCCAGCCACCTTTGGCTTCAACATTCAACTTTTCATCATTGAAGTTGGCAAATTTCAGCTTGTTATAATGTTCATCTGGCGTTCCCCACGCCCCACCCAGGAATGTACCGAGTGTGAAAATACCTTGGGAAGATTTACCCGGATCATCCGAATTATCACGTTTGATCTGACCAAACATCTGGCCTTGCCAGTTCTGGTTACTACGGTTGACCACTTTGTGGCTGACCATAACCGGATATTCACCTTGCTTGAAGGTAAACGTCTTAATGATCTCTACACCGTCAGCAGTTTTGTAGACCATCGGTACCGATAAAACCTTAACCGCTTGACCATCTTTGTTCTTTTCCGCTTTGGCATCTGCCAGTGTATAAGATGCTTTTTCAATCTCATATACAGGACGACCATTGCGGTTACTGTCTGGTCCATTTAAACCAATCAATCCAGACTGAGCAACATAAGTACGTTGTGCATCGCTTTCCAGCATCACGAACGGCGCATTACTGTCTTTATCTTTATCGTGGTTCAATAATTCAATACGAACAATGTCACCCCCTTTAGGATTAATCCAAAGATGATAAAGGTCAGTTTGTACTGAAATAAGCTGTTGACTTACAGGTGCAGTGGCATCTGTTGTAGTTTGCTGAGTCGCAATATTCGCTTGAGGCATGTCAGACGCAGTAGCAGCGGTTTGACCATTTGGCAAATCTGCAGATACTTCATGTGAAACCACGGCAGCTTCTTGCTGCGGTTTAGTTTCTGCATGACCATAATCCTTTTGCCAAGCCAAAATAAGCAAATATGCGACGACAAACATGGCCCCTAGAATTGCAAACCTGGCCCATTGTTGCATATCTATTATCCCAAGTAGTTAGAGTGATTTCGGTTCAATAAACGATCACGAAAGGGTACAACAACGTGAAGCGTTTGAGAATCTATTTGCTGAAATGAAATAAAACGAATTGCCTTTGGCGGAACCGGATCATATCCCGAGCCCCCCCAAGGATGACAACGACAAATACGCTTAGTAGCTAACCACACACCACGCACAGCACCATAACAATGGACTGCTTCCAAAGAATATTGAGAACATGTGGGAATATAACGACAGCGGGGTCCCAATAAAGGACTAATCGCGATCTGATAGAATCGAATCAACCAATGCAGTAAACGTACCATTGGCCTTCTCTACTTTTGTGGGGAGGGAGCTATCTTTTTATGCTTTTTGGCAAGGCGTTGCAATTTCTGCCAAGCAAATTGTAATTGCTGCTGCAATTCCGCATTAGGGATTGCTTCAATACCCATTTTAGGCATGACCACAATATCTAATAAATCTAATTGCTGCTGATGCAGGCGAAAACTTTCACGAGCAAGACGCTTTACTCTATTTCTTTCATGTGCGCGACGCACTTTTTTCTTGGCAACAACAATACCCAAACGGCTTTTCGGCTGCTCGGATTTTTTAGCAAGAAATAAGAAATGGGGTTGATGCACTTTAAAAAGCGCACCATCAAACACACTTTTATAATCGGCAGCACAGTGTATGCGTACATCTGTGCTGAAGCCATAAAGTGTCATAACACCCAAAATCGTAATAGCGTTAACAGATTAAACAGTTAAGCTATGACGACCTTTTGCACGACGGCGAGCTAATACTTGACGACCAGCTTTAGTAGCCATACGAGCACGGAAACCATGAACACGCTTACGCTTTAATTCTGATGGTTGGAATGTACGTTTCATATTGAAACTCCAAAAATGATCTTTCTATGAAGGTTCGCGATTTTAGTGTTCATTCAATGAGCTGTCAATCAAAAACAAACTTTCTTTCAAAATAAACCGGTTTTTAGAAGATTGATGTGTTGAACATACAATTAGCTAATTAAAAGTTGTATCTATTTTATACACAGTATAAATTATTGATTAATAAAACAACGTAAGTTATAAACAGAAATATTCACAATCTTATCCACAGCTTACTGTGAATGAGATGATTGTGTTGAGAAATGAATTTAAATTTATAACTTTTCCGAGTTATCCCCAAAGAATGGCTTTCTTATAAATAAATTCAAATTTATAAATTTAAATTTATTATTATTAGGACTGTGTTTTTCTGTGGAAAAGGCTATTTTATTTTTTATAAACATAAATTTAAATTGTGGATATCTATGTTTTTATAATTTTATTAAATTGTGGATAACTTTATGTTATATTTTATCCACAGCTTGCGGATAAACTTATCCACATCATGATTTAAATTTAAATTTAATCGGAAATTTGCTTTTTTGAATGATATTTCCTGAATTTTGCCATGACAGATGTGGATAACTTCGATAGAATGGCGACCCGCTCGGTCGGGCTCGCATGATTTTTTTACTAACAATGGAATGAATAGGGGTTTCACATGCTTTGGACAGACTGTCTAACTCGTTTGCGACAAGAGCTTTCGGGAAATGTCTTTACCATGTGGATTCGCCCTCTGGTTGCTGAAGAGCTGAACGATACTTTAAGACTCTATGCACCCAATCCGTATTGGACCCGCTATATTCAGGAACATCATCTGGAGCTGATTACGATTTTGGCCGAACAGATGTCCGAAGGCCGGGTACGTAAAGTCGAGATTCTGGTGGATTCACGTCCGGGTGCAATCTTGTCAGCCAATGAACAGCCGGCAACCACCACAGCTGCATTGCAATCTGTTCCTGCAGCTGTTTCCAAGCCGAAAAAAGAAAAAGATGAAACGGGCAGTAAAAACAGCCGTAAACGTTTACTCAATCCCTTATTTACTTTTTCACTATTCGTTGAAGGCCGTTCCAACCAGATGGCAGCTGAAACCTGCCGTAAAGTTTTAACCCAGTTGGGGGCTTCACAGCATAACCCGCTATTTTTATATGGACCGACCGGTTTGGGTAAAACCCACCTCATGCAAGCTGTTGGTAATGCCCTGTTACAGGCCAAACCCAATGCACGGGTGATGTATATGACGGCCGAGAGTTTTGTACAAGATTTTGTCAGCTCTTTACAGCAAGGCAAAGTGGAAGAGTTTAAAAAGAATTGCCGCTCGCTCGATCTGTTGTTGGTGGATGATATTCATTTGCTGGCCGGTAAAGAAGCCAGTCTGGTGGAGTTTTTTTATACCTTTAACGCGTTATTGGATGAATCAAAACAGATTATTCTGACTTCCGACCGTTATCCCAAAGAATTGACGGAACTGGATGCACGTCTGGTTTCACGTTTTTCCTGGGGCTTATCGGTCGGGGTGGAACCACCGGATATTGAAACCCGAATTGAAATTTTGTTGAAAAAAGCCGAAAGCAGTGGGGTAGAGTTGCCGCGTAACTGTGCCCTGTTTATTGCCCAGCAAGTGGTGGCCAATGTTCGTGAGCTGGAAGGCGCGCTGAACAAAGTGGTGGCGATTTCCCGTTTTAAAGGCACACCGATCGATCTGGATGTGGTACGTGAATCGTTAAAAGATGTGCTGGCCATTCGTGCCCGTACCATCAGTACTGAAAATATCCAGCGGGTGGTGAGTGAATATTTCCGTATTCCTTTAAAGGAAATTGTCGGTCCCAAACGTACCCGGATTTATGCTCGTCCACGTCAGCTGGCCATGGGCTTGGCACGTGAACTGACCGGGGACAGTTTCCCCGAAATTGGCATGGCCTTTGGTGGTCGTGACCACAGTACCGTGATGCATGCCTGTGAAAAAGTCATCAGTCTGCGTGAACAAGATCCGATCTTTAATGAAGACTATAAAAACCTGCAACGGCTGTTGCAAAGCTGATCTGATTTGATCAAATTCTATTCTTGCAATGCGGCATATTCTGCCGCATAGTACACTGCTAAAAAACACATTTATTTATTTTCATCTTCAGTTGTTAGAGGAATGTACCGTGCGTTTGAAAATCGCGAAAGAAAGCTTACTTAATGTTCTGTCACATGTCGTAGGAGCGGTTGAACGTCGCCATACTTTAAACATTCTCTCTAACGTAAAAATTCAGGTCAATAATGAATCCTTGACCATTACCGGTTCTGATCTGGAAGTGGAACTGGTGGCCAGTACCACACTGGCTGAAGGGGCTTGCTTGCAGGCGGGTGAAACCACTGTACCTGCACGTAAACTGGTGGATATCTGTAAATCCTTGCCTGCCGCGGCATTGATTGACCTGCAAATTACTGAAGATCGCTGTATTTTAAAATCGGGCAATAGCCGCTTTGTACTGGGTACTTTGCCGGCTGAAGATTATCCATTGTTAAGTACTGAAAATGCCCAAGGTACGCAAGTCACCGTGACTCAGCGCGAGTTAAAACGCCTGTTTGAAAAAACGGCTTTTGCAATGGCGGTACAGGATGTCCGTTTCTATTTAACCGGTACATTGCTTGAAATTGACCAAAATCAATTGCGTGCTGTAACGACTGATGGTCACCGTTTAGCGCTGTGTGAAACGGTTGCACAATCTACTGCAACCCAGCCTATTCAGGCGATTGTGCCTCGTAAAGCGGTAGCTGAGTTGCAACGTCTGCTCAGCATTGAAGATGAGCAATTGTCTTTATTGATTGGCCGTGAACTGTTAAATGTGACCATCAGTACCCCAAGTCGTGATAAAGAGCAGGGCGATATTACTGTTCGTTTCACCACTAAACTAATTGATGGAAAATTCCCGGATTACCGTCGCGTGATTCCACGTGGTGGAGATAAAAATGTACTGATCGCGCATGATGTATTCAAGCAATCCTTGCAACGTGTGGCCATTCTCAGTAATGAAAAATTACGTGGCGTGTTCCTGAATTTTGGTGCCGATTCTTTGCAGCTGCGTGCCAATAACCCGGAGCAAGATGAAGCGATTGAAGATTTAGCCATTCAGTATGCAGATGCACCGATGGAAATGTCTTTCAATGCCCAATACCTGCTTGATGTGCTGAGTGTATTAGATGGTGAAGATGTATCGATGACCATGACTGAAGCGAATCAGTCGGTATTGGTGCATGATCCGGCACAACAGGATCAGACCTATGTTGTAATGCCAATGCGTGTTTAATTTGCCGATATTGAATTAGATTTAACCATGCATATTACGCGTTTAAATATAGAACGTGTTCGAAACTTAAAGACGGTTGCACTCCATGAGTTGCAGCCGTTTAATGTCTTTTACGGGCAAAACGGTTCAGGCAAAACCTCGATTTTGGAAGCCATTCATTTGCTGGCGACCGGGCGTTCTTTTCGTACCCATATCCCGAAAAATTATATTCAGAATGAAACCGGCGATGCGATTGTGTTTGCACAATCGGCAACGGAAAAAATTGGCATGCAAAAGCTGCTCTCCGGTGAACAGCTGATTAAGGTCAATGGCGATCATATCGCGACCCAAGGTCAACTGGCCAAAATACTGCCTTTACAGCATATTGATCCGCAAAGTACCGACATTATCGATTATGGTGCCAAACCGCGCCGGCAGTTGCTGGATTGGCTGATGTTCCACGTGGAACCGGATTTTTATCATGCCTGGCAGTACTATGCACGTGCCTTAAAGCAACGTAACAGCTTGTTGAAATCGAGCAGAAATCTCGGTTTGCATGATCTGGAACCATGGAACAAAATGTTGGCTGAATATGGCGAAATGCTGAATTCGCAGCGTAGCGGCATTGTCGAGCAGTGGAAAGTTTATTTTGAGCAGGATTTGCAGCACTTGCTACCCAATCTTGCGGTTGAACTGGAATATATGCCTGGCTTTCATACCGAACAGGGCTTGCTGCATGACCTGACTGTGCATCATCAGAAAGATGTGGATCGCCGTTATACTGAATACGGTCCACATCGTGCCGATTTACGTTTAAAAACAACGTTGGGCGATGCTGATGTGGTGCTTTCACGCGGTCAGAAAAAGCTCTTGATTATGGCTCTAAAACTGTCACAGATTGCAATGCTACATGCCTGTAATAAGGAAACTGTGGTATTATTAGATGATCTGACAGCAGAATTAGATTTAACTGCACAACGACGATTAATTGAGCGATTAAGCCAGCTGGGTAGTCAAGTTTTTATTACCACTTTAGAGCATGAATCGGTCAAAAAACATTTACATGATTTGTCTATTTCATATCAATTATTCAAAGTTGAAAATGGTCAAGTTCAGGTTGTTGTGCAATAACTTTTTAAATTTTACCCATCTTTGGATAGACCTATATTTCACTAGGGAGAAACCATGAGTTCAGAAGATCAAGCTGCTTCTCAAACAGAACCAACCCATGAAAAAGCTTATGATTCCTCTAGTATCAAGGTATTACGTGGCCTCGATGCTGTGCGTAAGCGTCCAGGTATGTATATTGGCGATACAGACGATGGCTCAGGCTTGCATCACATGGTGTTTGAGGTGGTCGATAACGCCATTGATGAAGCTTTGGCAGGTCACTGTGACGAAATCCTGGTCACCATCCATGAAGATGAGTCAGTCAGCGTATCCGATAATGGTCGTGGTATTCCGACAGATATTCATCCTGAAGAAGGCGTATCTGCAGCTGAAGTGATTTTAACCATTCTGCATGCCGGCGGTAAGTTTGACGATAATAGCTACAAAGTTTCTGGTGGTTTGCATGGTGTAGGTGTTTCGGTCGTCAATGCCTTATCGAGCAAACTGGAATTAACCATTTACAGAGCCGGTCATATTCACCAACAAGAATATAAACATGGTGATCCTGTCTATCCACTCAAAGTCGTGGGTGATACCGACAAAACCGGGACTACTGTTCGTTTCTGGCCAAGTGCCGAGACCTTTAGTCAAACTATTTTCAATGTTGATATTTTGGCGCGCCGTTTGCGTGAGCTTTCATTCCTGAATGCCGGTGTGCGTATTGTGCTACGTGATGAACGTATCAATGCAGAACATGTGTTTGATTATGAAGGTGGTTTGTCTGAATTCGTAAAATATATCAACCAGGGCAAAACCCATCTGAATGATATCTTTCATTTTACTGTGCAAGCAGACAATGGCATTGGTGTAGAAGTTGCCTTGCAATGGAATGACACGTATCAAGAAAACGTGCGTTGTTTTACCAATAACATTCCACAAAAAGATGGTGGTACACATTTAGCTGGTTTCCGTGCTGCTTTAACCCGTGGCTTAAACAGCTATATGGAAAGCGAAAACTTGCTCAAAAAAGAGAAAGTTGCTGTATCGGGTGATGATGCACGTGAAGGTTTAACCGCGATTGTTTCGGTAAAAGTGCCTGATCCTAAATTCTCTTCACAAACCAAGGAAAAACTGGTTTCAAGTGAAGTGAAACCTGCTGTAGAGCAGGCGATGAACAAGTCATTCTCGGAATACCTGCTGGAAAATCCGCAAGCAGCAAAATCGATTGCCGGAAAAATTATCGATGCTGCACGTGCGCGGGATGCTGCACGTAAAGCGCGTGAAATGACCCGTCGTAAGAGTGCGCTGGATATTGCCGGTTTGCCAGGTAAACTGGCGGACTGTCAGGAAAAAGATCCGGCATTGTCTGAATTGTACCTGGTCGAAGGTGACTCTGCGGGTGGTTCTGCCAAACAGGGCCGTAACCGTAAGATGCAAGCCATTCTGCCACTGAAAGGTAAAATCCTGAACGTAGAACGTGCCCGTTTCGACAAGATGATCTCGAGTCAGGAAGTCGGTACGCTGATTACAGCGTTGGGCTGTGGTATTGGTCGTGAAGAGTACAACCCGGACAAATTACGTTATCACAAAATCATCATCATGACCGATGCTGACGTTGATGGTTCGCACATCCGTACGCTACTGTTGACCTTCTTCTTCCGTCAAATGCCTGAACTGGTAGAACGCGGTTATATCTATATTGCACAGCCACCGTTATATAAACTGAAAAAAGGCAAGCAAGAGCAGTACATTAAAGATAATGATGCGCTTGAGACTTACCTGATTTCTAACGCAATTGATGAGTTGGAACTGCATGTCAGCGCCGATGCACCTGCGATTCGTGGTGAGTCTTTAGCAAAAGTCATTGCTGACTATCAGACTTCACAAAAGAGCTTGCAGCGTTTAACGCTACGTTATCCAGCAAGCTTGCTGGATGGTTTACTGGGCCTAGATGCGTTCAAGCTCGACCATAGTCATGATGAAGACTATGTGAAACAGTGGTCTGAACAGTTGCGTGCTGCTATTGAAACGTATCAACCAAGTTTACGTCCTGAAATCACGCTTGAAGTGTTTGAGAAAGAACATGCAGACGGTAGCAAAGTGGTGCATTACTGGCCACGTGTAACGGTGTATGTGCACAACTTGCCGCATCATTATTTACTGGATACCGGATTGCTCGGTTCAAGTGAATACAAGCGTTTACTGCAAAATTCGAAGAGCTGGTTTACCTTGCTTGAAGAAGGCGCTTATTTGCAGAAAGGTGATCGCAAGATTCAGGTGTCGACCTTCCATCAGGTTTGGCAGCACATTTTATCTGACTCACGTCGCGGCATGATGATCCAGCGCTATAAAGGTTTGGGTGAGATGAATGCGGAACAGCTGTGGGAAACGACTATGGATCCTGAAAACCGTAACATGCTGCAGGTGACCATTGACGATGCCATTGAGGCAGACCGCATGTTCTCCTGTTTGATGGGCGATGATGTGGAACCGCGTCGTGCCTTTATTGAGGAAAATGCCTTAAATGCGGATATTGACGCTTGATGCATTGATGAGTGAAATTGTAAAAAAGCATCCTTCGGGATGCTTTTTTTATGCTGTTTTTATTTTAATTCGATTAATTTTTAGCCATCTTTGTTTTTATTAAAATGACGTATTCCTCTGTCATGATGATTCCAAATAAAGAGGAAATCATCATGCAATATGACGAGGTGAGCACTATGGACCAAGAACTGGAACAGATCCGCGATATCTGGACTCAGGCCTTTTTTAGCGGAAATTATGAGGTGCTGGCTCAGTATGAACATGAACAGTTCAAAGTGGTCTACGAGCAGGAAGGTCGCGTGGAAAGCAATTTTGTTCGCTATGACCGCATTGCTCATGCCGTGAAAAATGGTGTCTGGAAGCCGCAAAAACTCGCAGTTGAGTTTGAAGAATTTGATTATGATGAAGATTTAAAGCATTGCCAGGTCTGGATTGGCTTGCAGAATCATAAACAAATTCGGGAATTATGGGTCAATGAGAGCGCCTGGAAAATCATTGAACTCAGGTTTTTAAAACGCAAAAAACAGCTCAGGATAAGTCAAAAAACTAATTTAAAATGACGAGTATAGTGTGGATAAGTTTTTAAGCTGCCATTTCAGCTCAATAAAAGAGTAAAAATTAACTTATCCATAGCATAAGGCGATATTTTATTTTAAATTTAAACTTGAATTTTAAGTGGTTGTGGATAAATTTTTTAAATTTAAAAGCAGATTTTGAATTTAAATTTATTTTAAGAGGGTTTTTGAATTTAAAACCTGATCATGTTGTTTGATTTAAAATAGCTTGTCATAGCTGGGTAGAATGGCTATATAGAGTGGTTGTGTAGAATAGAATGGTTGTGTAGAAAAATTAAAAAATCGCAGCACACCTTAAATATTGTGCTGCGATCATAAAATAAACGTCACTTTAGCTTTACTTAAGAATGGAAAAATGCCTTATTCAAAAGAACTTTCCAGCTCTTCCAATTCCATCATTAACTCTAACATCTGTTCTTCCGCCGTTTCCAGCTGGCTTTTTAACTGAGTTTGCTCATTCATCAGCTTGAGTAAATCATCTTTACGACTGGCTTCATATATTGCCGCATCACCCAGTAATACTTCAATTTCAGCTAAACGGGGTTGCAGCTTGCTGATCTGTGCTTCATTTTTTTCAATATTTTTACGAATCGGTCGGCTCAGTTCACGGCGGCGCGCAGTTTCTTTACGTTGAGCTTCTTTATCGAGTTTTGAAATTGCCGGTTTTACTTCTACTTGTGACTTCACGGGTTCAGCAGGTTTCTGACCATTTTTCATGAGGTCAATCCGTGCCTGACGTAACCAGTCTGCATAAGCAACCAAATCACCATCAAATTCACGGCATTGACCATTGTGGACTAATAACAATTCATCACAGACGCTGGCAATCAATTGACGCTCATGCGATACCAACACCACAGCACCTTCAAAGTCCTGTAAAGCCATGGTCAGGGCATGACGCATATCAAGGTCCAAATGGTTGGTCGGTTCATCCAGAATCAATACGTTTGGACGTTGCCATACAATTAAAGCCAAAGCTAGGCGCGCACGTTCACCACCAGAGAAGCCTTCACTTGGGGTGTCCATACGTTCGCCACTAAAACCAAAGCTACCGAGGAATGAACGTAAAGTTGCTTCACTGATTTTTTTGTCCGCGATTCGTGATAATTGCAGCATTGGACTGGCACTACCATCTAGGGCATCCATTTGATGCTGGGCAAAATAACCAATATTCAGTAATTCGGAATCTTTGCGTGTTCCTTTGAGCAGTTTCAGGTCACCGACCAAAGATTTGATTAATGTCGATTTACCGGCGCCATTCATCCCGAGTAAACCAATCCGGCTGCTTGGTGTTATTTGCAAATTGACATTGGTTACAATCAGCTTGTTACCATAACCAATATCCGCATGTTCCAGTTGCAGCAAAGGTGAGCTCATTTTAGTCGGTTCACGGAAACTGAAGGTAAACGGAGTATCGACATGTGCAGCAGAAAGTTCCTGCATACGTTCTAGTTGTTTAATCCGGCTCTGTGCCTGTTTGGCTTTGGTGGCTTTGGCTTTAAAGCGGTCAATAAATTTTTGTAAATGTGCCCGTGTTTCAAGCTGCTTTTCATACGCTTGTTGTTGTTGTGCCAGACGTTCACTACGTGTACGTTCAAAGGTAGAATAATTTCCGGTATAGAGCATCAGTTCCTGATTTTCGATATGTAAAATATGATCGGTAACGGCATCAAGAAAATCACGGTCATGCGAAATTAAAATCAGGGTGCCTTCATAGGCTTTTAGCCAGTCTTCCAGCCATAAAATTGCATCCAAATCGAGATGGTTGGTCGGTTCATCCAGTAACAGCAAGTCGGAACGGCTCATCAGGGTGCGGGCCAGATTTAAACGCATGCGCCAGCCACCCGAGAAACTGGAAACATCCAGTTGTGACTGATGTTCAAAGAAGCCCAAACCGGCCATCAATTGTGATGCTTTTGATGGAGCAGAGTAGCCATTAATTTCATCAAAGCGGCCATATAAATGTGCTAACTCATCGTTATTAAGGTCTTCAGGATGTTCCAGTTTATGCTGGATGTCCCAATATTCTTCATCTCCAGACAGGACAAAATCGATGGCCTTCATCTCCAGCGCTTTAATTTCCTGAGCCATATGAGCCACCGTCCAGGCAGCAGGACGGGTCAAAGAACCGCCATCAGACTCCATGCCACCCAATAATGCAGCGAACAGGGTCGATTTTCCTGCGCCATTGACACCGGTTAGGCCAATTTTCCATCCTGGATGTAGCTGCATAGACGCTTTTTGAAATAAAACACGCCCACCGCGACGTATAGAAAGTTGATCTAACTGAATCATTGAAATATCTAAATGAGAAGAATAATGTGCGTATTCTAAAGGAAGCCACTCAGAAAAGAAAAAGGCAGCGCATGATTCTTTTTTATAAAAGCATGATTTTAAGTAGATGAATAAAAATGTGACAAATTATGCAAAAAAACAGCCTTTCGTCAGAAAGGCCTCAGCAGCTCTATTTTTACTATAAAAACAAAATTATAGTAATTTTCTAAGATAAATAAGCGAAAAAGAATAAGGCACATCATGAAAAAAAAGACTTTTATTTTATCTATGCTCACACTTTTGAGTTTTTCCAGCTTAGCGCAGGCAAAACAGAATATCTGTGTATTTGATCTGCTCGGTAAAGCAGGTGAGTCTTATAAATTAATTGAAGAATGGGCCTTAACCAGTAAAAACTGGGGAGCTGAGGTCAATCTAATGCCCTATCAAGACGAAGCCAAAATTGAAAAAGATTTTAAGGCCGGTATCTGTGATGCTTTTTACATGACCTCAATGCGTGCCCGCGCCTATAACAAATTTGCCGGTTCAATTGATGCACTTGGTGGCGTTCCAAGTAATCAGATTGCACAAAAAGCCATTGCTTTTGTGCTGGACAAACGTAATAAAAAGCGGCTGACCAGTAGCATTGCCAATGAGAAATATGAGGTGGCAGGAATTGGGCAAATTGGTACTGCCTATCTTTTTGTACGTGATAAATCAATTAATTCTATAGAGAAGGCACAAGGTAAAAAATTTGCCATTCTGCACTATGATCAGGCGCAAAAAATTGTTGTCCAGCGTATTGGTGCAGTGCCGATGATGGCTGATATTTCTAATTTTGTGAAGAAATTCAACAATGGTGAAGTCGATATGATTGCGGCACCCGCTTATGCCTTTAAGCCGCTAGAAATTTACAAAGGTTTAGGCTCTAGCGGGGCAATGATTAATTTTCCGGTCGTCAATGTCACTGCCGATCTGGTGATTCGCCCGGAGAAATTTCCTGAAGGTTTTGCAGATCAGTCACGGAGCTGGTTCGTAAAACTTTTACCGAAAAGCTTTGCTATGGTGAAACGCCTGGAAGCGGAAATTCCCGCCAGATATAAAGTCAATTTAACTAAGGAAGATCATGATAAATATCAAAAATTATTACGAGATGGACGTTTAGACCTGACCAGACAAGGAATTTATGAACCGACCATGATGACGGTGCTGAAAAAAGCTCGTTGTACAGTAGAGCGAACCAACTTTGAGTGTTCATTAAGCGGTGAATAAATCCATCATTATTGTATTCATTTGTAAAATAGCGCAAATTTCATAAATTATACCTAAAAATCGCTGTTACATAAGTTTATGATTTTTATTGCTAACTTAAAAAAATGAAAAACGATTGGCATTTTAAGCCTGATTAATTGGAGTAAATGCTCTATTTTTTTAGAATGAACTTGCTTAATATTTGTGGCGTGAACGGATACTCGTCAAACAACAAGATTCCAAAAGGACCTAAATAATGAAAAAAATGATTTTCACATTAACAACATTTGCTGCTGTAGGCTTAGCGAGTACAGCACAAGCTGCTAAAGTCGATGTCTGTGTATTCGATTTACTGGGTAAATCGGGTGAATCTTTTCAAATGGCTCAGGAATGGGCATTGGCTGCCAAAGGATGGGGCGCAGAAATTAATCTTATTCCACGTCAAGACGAAGCGGTTGCTGATAATGACTTTAAAGCCGGTAAATGTGACGGCGTATTTATGACCGCGATGCGTGCTCGTCAATATAACAAATTTGTCGGTTCTATTGATGCTCTCGGTGGTGTACCAAGTAATGCGATTGCTCAGCGCGCCATCACTTTTGCTTTGGACAAACGTAATGCGCCGAAAATGGTCAGTAATTTAGGCGGCAAAAAATATGAAGTGGCAGGTATTTCACCTTTAGGTTCGGCTTTTATTTTTGTACGCGATAAAAAAATTGACTCGATTGAAAAAGCAGCAGGTAAAAAATTTGCGGTATTAGGTTATGACGATGCACAAAAAATTATGGTGCAACGTGTAGGTGCGCAAGCGGTGATCTCTGATGTATCTAACTTTGTCGCAAAATTCAATAATGGACAGGTCGATATGGTAGGTGCACCTGCCTATGCCTATAAACCTTTAGAAATCTACAAAGGTTTAGGTTCTAATGGTGCGATGTTTAATTTCCCTGTACTTCAGGTGACCGCAGATTTTGTCATCCGTCCAGACCAATTCCCGGCAGGCTTTGGTCAAAAATCACGTGATTGGTTTGTGAAAAACTTACCAAAAAGTTTTGCCCTAATTAATCGTCTGGAAGCCAATATTCCGGCCAAGTTTAAATTGAACCTGACTGCAGAAGATAAAACCAAATATCAAAAATTATTGCGTGAAGGCCGTATGGATATGACCAACCGCGGTATTTATGATCCAGGCATGATGGGGGTTTTGAAAAAGGCTCGCTGCTCTGTCGATAAAGCCAATTTCGAATGTTCACTTGGTGGTGAATAGTATTGATTTTTAAAAAGAAAGCCTAGATTAAATCTAGGCTTTTTTGTCATCTGGATTTTGTCATTTTTGCCATTGTTGTGAGTAAAAAAAGGCGTAATCTTAAAAAATAACAGTAAAATTTTATCAGCCACAAAAACACGTCTTCAAATCGGCTGCTGGCTGATGAATAAAAAAAGCAAAAACGATTCAATTCAAGACTGAATAAAATAATGACACAAGGAGGAAAAAAATCATGATGCCATGCTTTAAAACACTGCTGCTTGGTCTAGGTTTGTGTGCTGTCACCAGTATGACTCAGGCCAAACAAGTGATTTGCGTATTTGATTTAGTAGGTAAAAGTGGGGATGTTTTTGCCCTGATGAAAGATTATCAATTGGCAGCCAAAAATTGGGGCGCCGATATTGAATTACGTGTAGGCCAAAATGAAGCAGTCATCGCTGAAGATTTTAAAGCTGGAAAGTGTGACGGGATCAGTGTGACCGGTATGCGCGGTCGTCAGTTTAACCATTTTACCGGTTCACTGGATGCTATTGGTGCGATTCCCGATTTAAAACTGGCAGTAAAAGTGATGCAGGGTTTAGCCAATCCAACTTTTGCCAAACATATGCTGAATAGCAAATATGAAGTGGTGGGTGTGATTCCAGTCGGCGATGCCTTTTTAATGGTTAATGATCGTAATATCAATACCGTGGCGAAAGCTGCAGGCAAAAAAATTGCCGTGCTTGATTATGATGAAGCGCAAAAAATTATGGTTCAGCAAGTGGGTGCACAGGCGATTAGTGCAGATGTCACCAATTTTGGCGCTAAATTTAACAATGGTCAGGTGGATATTATTGGTGCACCTGCTGCCGTATTTAAACCTTTAGAACTGTATAAGGGTTTAGGCAATAAGGGTGCAATTGTGAATTATCCTATTTTACAAGTCACCGGTAATGTGATTATCCGTCCAGATAAATTTCCGGCAGGATATGGGCAAAAGTCACGTGAATGGGTGAAAAGCCAGTTACCTCGTGCCTTCGGGATTTTAGGCAAAATGAAAGCCGATATTCCGCAAAAATACTGGATGCAAATTCCTGAAGCAGATAAAGTGGGCTATCAAAAATTGATGCGCGAGTCGCGGGTCGATTTAACCAAACGCGGCGTTTATGATAAACGTATGATGAAATTACTGTGGCAATTCCGTTGTAAGCAAGATCCAAAGAATTTTGAATGTAGTCTGCAGGATGAAAATTATAAAAAATCTTGAGAAAAATAGTCTGATTTAACTTTAAATCTGTAAATACTGACCATATATTGGGTATGCTATACTTAATATATGGTCTTTTATATTTCAAGACAGCTGAATTGAACAGAGGAATCCCACATGAATGCCCAAGCTCTGGTGTTGACCGACAATGCTGCGAATAAAGTACGCCAATTGCGTGATAGCGAAGGCAACCAAGAATTAATGTTACGCGTTTATGTTACAGGTGGCGGTTGTTCCGGTTTCTCTTATGGCTTTAACTTTGCTGAAAGCATGAATGAAGATGATGCTGAATTTGTTAATGGCGATGTGAAAATGCTGGTCGATTCACTGAGCTATCAATATCTTGTCGGTTCAGAAGTAGATTATGTAGAAGGCCTGGAAGGTTCACGTTTTATCGTGCACAACCCCAATGCAACAACCACCTGTGGTTGTGGTTCATCTTTTTCAATTTAATCGAATAATCAAATATAAAAAAGCCCTCCAAAAATGGGGGCTTTTTTATTGCGGGTTAGCCTGCTGATTTGCTGTTGCAAGCTATTTAAATTATTAGGCTTGCAGTTTTGCTGCTTCTAGAATATCAAAAATAACCGTAGTCACATCTTGGCTTAAATCGCGATTGTTAAAAATTTCATAAGCACTAATGGTGATATCAGTATCGCTTGGCAGTAAACGTTGTTCTTCTTCAATCAAATCTTGAATCGGCAACAGGGTCTGTTTGACTTGCAAATGCAGAATATCTTTAAATTCTATATTTTCATCTTCAAGTTCAATCAGTTGCTCATTGAAATAAGGCAAAAGAATGGAATGGAGATAAGGTTGAATCTCAATAATATCAAAAATTTCAATATCACGAGTCTGTTCAATCGTACTGATGTGATCATTTACTTCAATAAGAATATGGTAGTAACTCACATGCATCTCCAGAGGTTTCTGTTGTCATTTCTGGTTATTACCATAACACGAAATTTGCCTGATTGCCGATATCTTACTATTCATAGACTTATAAAAAGTAAGGTTTTTTTGCATTGTATCTCAAGTTGAGCCTAACGCGCCTGTAACAGGGCAAGATCAGCAGCGGACAAGCGGAAATTTTGCATGTTTTGCTCTTTCATCAGTGGATACATCAGTGCTTGCGGGTCCTGATTATGTTTCAAACCCAGTGCATGGCCAAATTCATGCGCCAGCGTCAAGCGTAAATCCTCAACGGATTCAAATTCATAAATGTTAATTTGTTTGCCATTAAATGAACCTTTATCAAATAATCGCGGCTGAAAACGCTGATTAAAGCTTTTTACCGAGCTATCAATCTGTTGATTCAGCTGATTCAGTTCATCAACCTGCAGATTAAGTTGCTGAATTTTCTGGTTATAAAGATTGATCTCCTGCTGCAGTACAAAAATGTGCTGTTGTAACTGGTTTTGCTGCTGCATGAGCTGATTACGTTGTGAAGGAGGGATTCCGCCACTTTGATTAATAATAGCAATATATTGATTATGTTGATTTATTTGTATATTGAGTTGGGCTTTTTTCACATCGAGTAGAGTATTGTTACGGTCTAGCTCATCTTTAAATTGCTGCAGTTGTTGATTTTTATTGACCCACACTTGCTGGTTGTTTTGAATCTGGCCTAATTGCTGCCGACGTTGCACTGATTCGTCTTGACGTTGATCATAAATTAAATGGATGGTGAGCCGGGCATCGGGATCATAAACAAAATAGTCTTTGCCTGTACCCGCTTTCCAGATGTCAGTGGCTTGCTGGCTAATCTGTTTCAGTTCATTTTCAGTAACACCAAAACGTGAATCAACCTCAGCAATGCGATAGCGTAAGCGGGTATCGAAAGGATGTTGAATACGATCCAACAGGGTATTGTGGCGAATTTGAGGATGATTTCGGGTTTGATAGGTCATGCCGAACAGAAATATGACCAACAGGCTGAGTAGCACTAAGCGCATAAAAGCTTAAAATCATTATTTTTCTATACTGTATAACAATTAAGCTGAAATAAAAATAAAAAAACCGCGCTTGCGCGCGGTCTTTTTTCTGTTAATTCGACAAATTATTTTTTGTCATCTTTAACTTCAGTGAACTCAGCATCTACAACGCCGTCATCCGCTTTTTGTTGTTGACCAGCAGCATCACCTTGGAATGCATTTGGATCAAAACCTTGCGCACCGCCTTGAGCACCTTGCGCAGCTTCATAAGCGCGTTGAGTGATCGGCATGATGATGTTTTGCAATGCTTCAGTTTTCGCTTTGATCGCTTCAACGTCATTTTCTTTGGTTGCAGCTTCAAGCTCTGTAACCGCAGTTTCCACCGCAGTTTTTTCATCTGCAGTCACTTGTTCGCCAAGATCTTTTACTGCTTTTTGCGCGCTAGAAACAAGAGCATCTGCTTCGTTACGTGCTTTAGCAAGTTCTTCGAACTTACGGTCTTCTTCCGCATTCGCTTCAGCATCTTTAATCATCGCTTCAATTTCAGCATCGCTCAAACCTGAGTTTGCTTTAATTTGAATTGACTGTTCTTTACCTGTGCTCTTGTCTTTTGCAGATACTTTCAAGATACCGTCAGCATTGATATCGAACGATACTTCAATTTGTGGCACACCACGTGGAGCAGGTGGGATATCGCCTAATTGGAAGTTACCCAACAATTTGTTTTGTTGAGCCATTTTACGTTCACCTTGGTAAACCGAAATGTCTACAGCAGGCTGGTTATCTGCAGCAGTTGAGAACACCTGAGATTTCTTCGCAGGAATCGTAGTGTTTTTCTCGATGATTGCAGTTAATACGCCGCCCATAGTCTCAATACCAAGAGTCAATGGAGTTACGTCAAGAAGCAATACGTCAGTTTTGTCACCAGACAATACCGCACCTTGAATTGCAGCACCAATCGCAACCGCTTCGTCCGGGTTCACGTCTTTACGTGGCTCACGACCAAAGAATTCTTGTACTTTTTGTTGTACCAGAGGCATACGAGATTGACCACCAACCAGAATCACGTCAGAGATATCTGAAGTTGAAAGACCGGCATCTTTAAGTGCAATCTTACATGGTTCAATAGTACGAGCGACCAGATCAGCCACCAAACCTTCAAGTTTTGCACGCGTTACGTTGATCACTAAATGTTTAGGACCAGTCGCATCTGCAGTGATGTATGGAAGGTTAATTTCAGTTGCATTAGAAGAAGAAAGCTCGATTTTTGCTTTTTCAGCGGCTTCTTTCAAACGTTGTAATGCAAGAGGATCTTGTTTCAAGTTCACGCTTTGTTCTTTCTTGAATTCTTCAACCAGGAATTCAATTAAAGCGTTATCGAAGTCTTCACCACCCAAGAAAGTATCACCGTTTGTAGATAATACTTCGATTTGCTGGTCGCCATCCAAGTCCGCAATTTCAATGATGGATACGTCGAAAGTACCACCACCCAAGTCATAAACCGCGATTTTACGGTCGCCTTCTTTCTTGTCCATACCGAACGCAAGAGCTGCAGCAGTTGGTTCGTTGATGATACGTTTAACGTCCAAACCGGCAATTTTACCTGCATCTTTAGTGGCTTGACGTTGTGCATCGTTGAAGTAAGCAGGAACAGTAATTACCGCTTCAGTAACTGTTTCACCTAAATAGTCTTCTGCAGTTTTTTTCATCTTTTTCAAGATTTCAGCAGAGATTTGTTGTGGTGCAAGTTTCTTATCATTTACATCCACCCATGCATCGCCATTGTCTGCCTGGATGATTTTGTAAGGCACTAAACCGATGTCTTTTTGTACTGCTTGGTCTTGGTACTTACGGCCGATCAAACGCTTGATCGCGAATAATGTATTTTTAGGGTTAGTCACTGCCTGACGTTTCGCAGATTGACCAACCAGAATTTCGCCATCTTTATAGGCAATAATAGATGGAGTTGTACGCGCGCCTTCAGCGTTATCGATTACTTTAACTTTGTCGCCTTCAAGTACGGCAACACAAGAGTTTGTTGTACCTAAGTCAATACCAATGATTTTAGCCATTTGGATGTTTCCTCAAAATTATTTTTTGCAATGTTTTTGCTTGTTATCCGATATGAGAGCCATTCAAAATTTTTCAAGTTGTTTGCATGAAAAAAATAGAAAAACTCTCGAATTTCTATACCTTATTGACCTACGAGGACCATTGCTGGACGCAGTAAACGGCCTGAAAGGGCATAACCTTTTTGTAATACGGTACCGATTTCACCAGCTTTGACGTCAGGTGCAATACCGACGGCCTGATGTAAATCAGCATTGAAACCATTGTTCATGTTGACTTCTACAACGTTAAATTTTTCCAGCGTACTGAGTAATGATTTATGGGTCAGTTGAACGCCTTCAAGTAATGGCGATTCAATATCCCCAGCCGCTTGAATGGCGCGCTCTAAATTATCGACAGTGTCGAGCAGCTCTTTAGCAAACTTCTCAATCACGGTCTCTTTATGCTTTTCAGCTTCACGTTGAATACGTTCTACGCTTTTTTGTGCTTCATAAACTGCATTGGCTGTACGGGCTTTTTCTAACTTCAAGTCACCTTCAAGCTGTGCAATCTGCTCTTGTAAAGATTCAACGGTAACTTCTGACTGTTCAGGTTCAGCTTGAGATTCTACTGTTTGTTGCTCAGCTTGCTCTTGCCCTAGATCTTGAGCGTCTTGATTCTGCTCAGTTGCCATAGATTTACTCCGTTTGAATGGGTTTTTAAACATGTCAGTCCTTTTGGCCTCAGTGCTAACTGCGTTAATCCTGAACTGCCATGAGTGATAAAATTCATGATTAATACAGAGTTCGGGGCAGACGCTAAAAATTCAAGCGAGACAAGCGATTAAATCTGTTTAATTTGATTAAAATTATTAAAAAGCATTATTTTTTTCTAAACCAGAATGCAAAATGATGGGGGTAGCGGGTGAATATCTAAATTTACCCTAGGTTAAAGCCAGCTACCGGTTTCACTCTTTTGAATAGCCGATCATGATATAGATACACACTATGATCTATAATAGATTGACTAACTGTAACAGCAGTTATAATAGGCTGTTCCTAAGTAAAGCATTGCTATCCATGTATCTGAGAAGCTTGATCGCATGCAGAGGAAGGAACTTCGCAATGATTTTATTAGACTTAAAAACGATTAATATTAAATAAATTATATATTTCACAAAAATGCTTTATATGCTTATTATTTAACCCAGATTCTATCGCTGTAGTTTCTTCTTGGTATTTAGAAATGTGTTTTCTAGGCTTATCCAACCTCTGGATAAGCTTTTTTTTTTGCCTAAAGTTAAGTAAATACAGAATAAATAGAATTTATGTATCTGTTTAGCAAAATTTTATCAGGATTCTGAGCGGAACCCCCCCTCTAAATTAGGATCTAAATAATAGGCGAAGGAATCATATTTCCAACGTTGAGGATATTACTCCCCTTTATATTGCTAGTCATAACCTGAACCCTAGGCTTGGTTATAATGACAATCCTAGCAAGTATAAGAGTCATTTTAATAAGTGCCATTTTCAGGAAAGGGGATAATGCAGCTAAAAATCGCCTTGCTAATGATAGCAGAAGGCATGTTTTAGCCATAACGTTCATTCTTTTTGTGGGCTGGAGTGGCAAAAACACGCCGAAATATACATGGAAATTGTCAATGACAAGGTATGAAAAGAAGATTAGCGTATGAATGTTTTTACTGTGTATACCGATAATTAGACTGATACAAGCGTATGGTCACGAATTGGCTGATCATGTAGAAAATATCAAGATTAAAATAAAAGGAAGGTGCCATGATGGTTGCTTTTAGCCGAACTTTACAGACCATGTTAGAAAAAGGTCAAGGTATAGCGGCACGTACTTTAGATCGATTGCCCAGTTTTGCACAAAAATCTCTAGTTAAAATTTTAAGATATCCGCACCAATATCCTGAACTTGATCCCTTGGTGCAATGCATGATGGCAGCCCAGTTAAAACGGGGCAGTAGTGGTTTGGTCAGTGAAGATATTATTCAGGCCCGTAAAAGCTTTGATTTGCAAATGCAGTCCATCAAAGCTAAACCTACACCGGTGAAACAGGTGGAAGATTTACGTTTACCTTTACACAGCGGCACCATCTTTGCGCGACATTATCATCCTGCACCCACTAAAAAATTGCCTATGGTGGTGTATTTTCATGGCGGTGGCTTTGTTGTAGGCAGTCTGGATTCGCATGATGAGGTTTGCCGTTTACTTGCCGTCCATGCAAGAGTGCAGGTTTTAAGTATTGACTATCCCTTAGCACCTGAAGCAAGTCCGAATCAACTGATTCAAAGCTGTGAAGATGCCTTGGCATGGATTTATCAAAACAGAAAGCAGCTGAAAATCTTAAAAAATAGAATTTCAGTTGCCGGTGACAGTGCGGGAGGAAATATCAGCACGGTAGTTGCACAACGTACAGCTCATAAAGTGTATGCACCGCAAGCGCAATTACTGCTCTATCCGGCAGTTGATTTTAAAAGCCGTCATCCTTCATTTTATGCCTACAATGAAGGACTGGTTTTAACCGGTAAAGATGTGGATTTTGTCACCCATTATTATGCAGATACGCATCAGATTGAACTCGATGATCCGCTGATTTCACCAACTTATGGTCAGCATGACAAATTACCACCTACGTTTGTGGTGACTGCAGGTCATGATGTATTACATGATGAAGGGGAAATTTATGCACATAAATTACGTCATCGTGGCGTAAAGGTGCATTATCAGGAATATAGCGATCAAGCGCATGGTTTTGTCAATCTCACACCCGTTTCTTATCGTGCTAAAAAGTATTTTATTGAAATCAGTAAAAATTATAGAAAGTTTTGGGATAAACACGCTTAAATTTTTTGAGCTGGGCATTCATTTATAATAAAGGTGTTTCACGTGAAACACCTTTATTTTTTCTCGATTTTAGCTTTAGGTAAGGTGAGGCTAAATTCTGGCACATAAAAGCTGTGTAAATAGCGGGCTTGAGAAAAATCGGGAAAAATGTCCTGGGTGTTTTTCCAGCTCACCTGTTTTAATTTACTCAGTTTACCGCGAAATTGTAGTGTGAATTGATAGCGTAAACCTTGCCAGGCTTGATCGATCTTGAGCAGTCGTGCAGGTAAATGATGACTATTCACATAAAAAGTCTGGCTATGTTTATATTTCTGCAAACACAAACTCATTTCTTGTTGCTCAAAGCAGATATTGCAATACACCACATCATCATGGATGAGCCACTCAAATTGGGCCAGCTGTTTTGGTATTCCCCAAAAATGTTGACCATTTAGCATAGAGGCTTCGGTAGAAACATAAATTTTCGGAATGGAAGACAAACGTCTTTTACTGATTAAAGGATGATCCAAGATCAGCAATTCATCATATGGGCCTACAGGAGAATCATGATAACGAACCAATATGACCTGTACCACGCGTCCAATTGGAGAAGGAGCAATATAAAAATTCCGATGCTGCGCAATAAATTTGGGCGTTAACCAGTAATTAAAAATAAAAGCATCACCCTGTAAATGCCAAGGTGGGTAAAGGGAAAAAGTAGTTGTATTTAATTCTTCGCTCATTGTAATGCTCATTTTATATCAAAAAGAGAAGCTGTTATATTTATATTGAAAGATTAATATATAGACATTCACAATGACAACTTAACGTAGAAGAGTAAAGAAATGTTAAAAAAGGCCTTATTTGCTATCGGTTCTGCATGTATGAGTTTGCAGGTGATGGCTGCAAATACCCTGGTAGAAATGAAAACCTCAATGGGGAATATTGAAATAGAGCTATTTAATGATAAAGCGCCTATTTCAGCAAAAAACTTTGAAAGCTATATAAAAGATAACTTTTATAACGGCACCATTTTTCACCGGGTGATTCCTGGCTTCATGATTCAGGGGGGAGGAATGGATGCCAACATGGTCGAGAAGCAGACCAAAGCGCCTATTCAAAATGAATCCTATAATGGCTTAAAGAATTCACGTGGCACATTGGCCATGGCACGAACCAATATGCCTAATTCAGCAACCAGCCAATTCTTTATTAATACAGTAGACAATGACTTTTTAAACAGAAGTCAGATGAATGCAGGTTATGCCGTGTTTGGTAAGGTTACGAAAGGCATGGATGTGGTCGATAAAATCACTCAAGTACCGACTGCAAACTTTGGAATGCATCAAAATGTACCAAAACAAGTGGTGAAAATTATCAGCGTGAACATTAAAGCAGCAGAGGTGAAAAATTAAGAAAAAAATAAAGCAGAAATATTTTATTCATATTTTTGCTTTAAAATTATATGTTTATATTTGAATTAGAATAAAAATGAACCAACTTAGTGCATAAAAATACAACACTCAATAAAACAATCAGTTAAAAGCACTTGCATGGGTAAGAAATTGCCCTATAATGAGCTCATCCAGACGCGATACAGCAAACGAACTTAGCTGAACAAGTTAAGTTGTTAAATGTTTATTGCGTTATATTTTCTACTGACGAGGTAGGAAACAGATCATTAAGAGATTATGAAGAACAACTTGTGTGGATTTTTACTGGTTGATTGATCGAAATTATTTTCATTGATTGATGGTAGAAATTAC
>NZ_WXXM01000021.1:1702-46845 GCF_011319235.1 Acinetobacter sp. SA01 | reverse complement strand
GTCATTCGCATCTCGACGGGATGAGTCCAGAAGCCTTTGAAGCAGCTTCAAAATGAGGCTGTCTCATGTCTAGGATACTGGGAGCAGTCCAATCTATTCGTATTCTTACTGAGCACTCTAATAATTTACCTGAAAAAATTAGAGTGTCATTTAATCTGGATGAAATTAATAGCTTGTCGACTTTTTTCTCATTTTTCATTTTGATTTATCTACTAGATTGTATACATGGGTGTAATGGATCATCCGATTCAATAAAGTGTCTCTCAATCTTATCATTCAAAATGATTCAACAAAAAAGTTTAATGTATGACTAAAAAAGCAGATTTAAATGAGATAAATAGTAAACGTTTCAGTAGTGAGTTATGGGCGGAGACTCGCAAGTTTTATGAATCAAGAACTCATCCTAATTATGAAAAAATAAAAAGTAAGCTTTGTACTAAATTTAATCTTGATGCTTTCCCATCACAACGTACTGTAGAGCGCCGTGCAGTAAAAGAAAGATGGATGAGGTTTGAGGATGAAATTACCAATAAAGTCGCTCCTAACAAGTACAGTGATGACTTTTGGCTATGTATTAAAAATGTTTATGAATCTAATCCTAAAATTACCCATAAGCGCCTAAAAGAATTAGTTAAAAATGAACTGAATTGTAAGGATTTCCCCTCACATCAGGCTATAGCGTATAAGGCTAAACATGAAGGATGGGAAAGGTCAGATTATCTATTAAAAAAAAGTGACGCTACCTTAAAAGATTTAATCCGTAGCGTCAAAAACTTAGAGTCAGACAATGATTTAAAGGTGTCTTCAGGTATTAAAAAAAATAATGAAAAACAGAATCTTAATTATGTTAATACAAGTAGTGACGTATCTGATTTTGACGTTATCCAAGAAAGAGTAGAACGCGAAAAAGTTAGCATCGAAAATTTGCTTATGAACGCACAAGTACGGCGTAAAAGGCAGGCTGAAATCATTGTAAAATCTCGAAAGAGAATGACGTTAATTAACGATTTGGGGGATCAATTGTCTGATAAGTTTGTGATGCTTTATGCACTCATAACATCAGATGAAATTAGCAGAAAATTTACTAAGCCGATGATGAAGCAACTCAACGACAAATTGGATACCTTATGCCAAATTTTAGAAATCTATAACGATTTATCTTTTAATAGGCGCGAGAATATTAAGTTTGAATTGTCCTTATACGGTACAGAGTTAGAAGACCTTAAAGACATTGATGATGCGAAGCGTGTGAAGGATCTAAATAATGATAAAGCCTATGAAGCACAGCAGTTACGTTTAGTTGCTGAAGCAGAAAGAATGGCAGCTCGAAGACGTTATATTGATTCAGGTGGGCTAGAAGAAGAGGTAAATACTGAAATGGAACAGCGTATGAAAGAAGTGGAATCAGATGAGCATGATGCAGACTACTCTCTAGAATAATTTAATTAGATAAGTATTTAATTTTACAAATGAATTTGTCTCTATAGTTTAAAAGCTTTCTATTGGTGGGCTGCTATGTTAGATAGAACCAAAGCCCATCAATTTCTGTTTCATGGTCAAGTTTAACTTCAAAAAATTGGCTATAAATCATATTTTCTTCATCACGTTCGCGATAAGCAAACTGGGCACCTTGTATTACATCACAGTGAAAACAGCCATTTGATAAATATGCTTCCCTCCCCCCCATAGTTGATTGCGAATACTGCCAATCTAAAAAATGATCTATTTGATTTATTAAATGAATAAATGTAGTTGAAAATTAATATGTTGATTTCCTATGCAAATTTAAAAATATATGAATTGTATTTGCCTACATTAACCGCTAACAGGGGATTACCGTAGAATAACAGCACCAGCTACTTTGGGATTAATTTTTAATGCTTTGGGTGGAAGATTACCTTTTTAGATCAAAACCAACAGCAGCCAAAAATTATCTTAATTTTTTCAAAAATGATGTTTGACTATTTCACTGAAGATAAAAAATTTAACTATGCCGAAGCCTATTAGAGTATTTGTATATGTAATAGCCCCCAATTAAAACTGACATTCCTTAACCCTGATGCTATGACTCTGTCTTAAGTGAAAAGTATTTGTTTTAGCAGGGGCTATTACAATTTGTCCTTTATAAATTTAAGAAAATTCTAAAGTCCATTTGTATCACTTCATAAAATTCTCAATAAAAATAAAACTGAAAAATAATATAAAAATAATAAATTATTGAAATTTATAGTTATTTAAAAGTTGGCACAGCCTTTGCAATATAGATCTTATAAGAATAGAGGATTTGAGCAATGCAAATGGAAAATGTGCATAAGCCTACTTGCTTTATTCATATCACAGGGACTCAGCGTGACAAATATATCGAATTTGAGTTTTCGATAGGTGACCCAGAGTTAGCTGTAGAGATGATTATGCCAGTGACGGCTTTTGAGGAGTTTTGCAATCGCCATCAGGTGAAGTATTTAACCACTGATGAAGTATGCAAACTCGAATATGAAAGGATGAAATGGCGGTTTGGACAGCCTGGAATTACAGAATAAACATTGATAGTAAATAGATCAGGGAGATCTTAAAAATGCAAATTGATATTAAGACATCAGGTGTAAAGCCGATTCGTAACACTTATGCTTATGTGGAAAAGCGTTTTGGTGACAAGGTTGCTTCACGTTATCAAGAAGCCAGCTATGATATTCAGGAAGAGATCAATTTTCATTACCGCCCATTATGGCAGCCAGAGCATGAAATTTTTGATACAGATCGTACCGTGATCAAAATGAAAGACTGGTATGCGCTTAAGGATCCACGCCAACTGTATTATGGCACCTATACACAAACCCGTGCGCGTCAACAGGAAGTGCTAGAAAGTAATTTTAACTTTGTTGAAAAAAACCAAGTTCTTAACACAATCTCCCCTGACTTGTTAAATAAAGCAGAAAGCCTTTTGATTCCACTGCGCCATTATGAATGGGGCGCAAATATGAATAATAGTTTTATTACAGGTTATGCCTATGGCGCTACATTAACGAATGCGACCATGTTCGCCACCATGGATCGTTTAGGTTCTGCCCAGTATCTGACCCGTATAGGCTTACTTCTTGATGGAAATCAGGGGGATTCATTGGAGCGTGCAAAACAAGCTTGGATGGACGCGCTTGAATGGCAACCGCTACGTCAAAGCATAGAGAATATGCTCGTGCTGAAAGATTGGTATGAGCTGTTTATTGCACAAAATTTGGTATTTGATGGTTATTTATATCCATTGGTGAAGTATCTGGTTGATCGAGAATTAGTGGCTCATGGCGCTTCAGCAATCAGTTTGTTAACCGCCTTTATGAATGAATGGTTTGAAGAAACTCAACCTTGGGTGAACTCTGTTGTTAAAACAACATCACTTGAGTCAGAAGAAAATCGTGAACAGATTATGGCATGGATTGAAAAGTGGCAAATTCAGGTTCGCACAGCTGTAATTTCTCTATTGCATATTATGCAATGTGACGAAAGCGATCTGGAATATATCGAAAGTATTTTTGAGAAGCGTCTTAATAAAATTGGCTTAGCTGCAAAGGAGTCTGCAGTATGAAAAATGTATTCATGGCGTTTCAAACCAATGATGACACCCGACCGATTATTGAAGCGATTGAGCAGGATAATCCGGAAGCAAAAATTGAATATTACCCAGCAATGGTAAAAATTGATGCTCCTGGACAATTGATTATTCGTAAAGAATCAGTCGAGGAAATTTTGGGACGTGACTGGGACTTGCAGGAAATTCATATCAACCTGATCAGTATTTCTGGAAATATTGATGAAACGGACGAAAGCTTTACGGTGGGTTGGTTCCGCTAAATAGATAGCACTTAAAACATATTGAACTGATGGAATGTTCTAAATAAAGATTATGGAGAATACGCATGAATGTACATGCAAAAGCTGCAGCAAATACGCCACGCAAATTGAGTTTAAAAGATAAATACGCGCTAATGACCCGTGGACTTGGTTGGGAAACGAGCTATGTACCGATGGAAGATGTTTTTCCTTATGACAAGTTCGAAGGTATTAAAATTCATGACTGGGATAAATGGGAAGATCCATTCCGTTTAACCATGGATGCGTATTGGAAATACCAAGCAGAAAAAGAACGTAAGCTTTATGCAATCATTGATGCATTTTCGCAAAATAATGGTCATCTGAATGTTACGGATGCCCGTTATATCAATGCAATCAAACTGTTTTTGACGGGTGTTACTCCCATTGAATATAACGCGCACCGTGGTTTTGCCATGGCGGGACGTCAGCTTAGTGGCGTAGGTTCACGTATTGCATGCCAAATGCAGGCGATTGATGAGTTACGACATTGTCAAACTCAGGTGCATACCTTGAGTCATTACAATCGTTACTTTAATGGCTTCCACTCTTGGCCGCAGAACTTTGACCGCCTTTGGTATTTATCGGTACCTAAATCATTTGTAAATGATGCGATGTCAGCAGGACCTTTTGAGTACCTGGTGTCAATTTCATTCTCATTTGAATATGTATTGACGAACCTGCTATTTATGCCATTTATGTCTGGTGCAGCCTATAACGGGGATATGGCTACAGTAACCTTCGGTTTCTCCGCGCAGTCTGATGAAGCACGTCATATGACCTTAGGGCTTGAGGTGATCAAATTTATTCTTGAACAGGATCCTGATAACGTTCCAATCGTTCAGAAATGGATTGATAAATGGTTCTGGCGTGGTTATCGCTTGCTGACTTTAGTGGGCATGATGATGGATTACATGCTACCGAAGAAAATTATGTCTTGGCGTGAAGGATGGGAAATCTATTTCGAACAAAGCGGTGGTGCACTGTTTGCGGATTTAGAGCGTTATGGAATTCGTATGCCGAAATATTGGGAAGATTCTGTGAAAGAAAAAGACCATATTACGCATCAGGCTTGGGCGATGTTCTATCAGTACTGTTGGGGTACCGGTTTGCATGCATGGGTACCAACTGAAGAAGAGCAAAAATGGCTTTCTAAAGAGTATCCAAATAGTTTTGATGAGCATTACAAGCCACGTTTTGACATGTGGAAAAAACAGGAAGAAGAAGGTAAGCGTTGGTATAACACAAGCCTGCCATGTCTCTGCCAAACTTGCCAGATTCCAATGATCTTTACGGAAGTTGATGACCCAAGCAAAACTCGTCAACGTGAAAGTATCTATAAAGATGAAAAGTACCAGTTCTGTTCAGATGGTTGTAAGGACATCTTTGATGGTGAACCAGAAAAGTATGTACAAGCCTGGTTACCAGTCCAGCAGATTCTAAAAGGGAATGCTGGTGGTCCTGGTCCTGAAGATATCGTGCGTTGGTCTTATTTAGATCCAGGTGTTGACACCGGTGCCTATGAAACATCACCAGATGCGCTCAATTGGGCAAAATGGAAGAACACAAACGGTTCTGTATAACGTTACTTTCTCAATCTTAACTTGAAGTTAAAACAATAATTCGGTGGTGTTTTCAGGAAGAAACACCGCCCAGGAGATTCTTATGCCAGTTATCGCCTTAAAACCAGATTATCAAGGAAAAGTCCGTGATGCCAAAGACCAATTTGGTGGTCAGCAGGTGTTATTTGTAGAGTGGGATGGTCATCTCAGTATTAGTGCGCCAATCGCCGTATTAGTTGATCCTGAGCAAAAATTTCAAGACTTTATCAATAGTCAGTTATCGCAAAGCGTATTTGCTAGTCATAGTGATTGGGCTGGTATTGACTGGTCAGAAGTGGAATGGACTTTTGAACGTCAACCTTTAAATTTTAACTCTGATTCTAGTTTCAATAGTCTTGGCATTGGCCATAAATCCTATATCCGTTTTCATACCCCAGGTTTAAATGGACTTTAAGGAGAACATCAATGAGCTATGAAGTCACAATTGAACCTTTAGGTCAAACCATTGAAGTGGAAGAAGACCAAACTATTTTAGATGCAGCATTACGGGCAGGAATTTGGTTGCCGCATGCTTGTGGGCATGGTCTGTGTGCGACTTGTAAAGTGCAAGTCGTTGATGGTGAAGTTGACTTAGGTGAAGCATCTCCTTTTGCACTGATGGATATGGAACGTGCTGAAGGTAAAGCATTGGCGTGTTGTGCAGTACCACAGTCTGATTTAACGATTGAAGTAGAAATAGATGAAGATCCTGATGCGAAGGTCATTCCTTTGCGTGATTTTGAAGCCACAGTTGAATCAATAGTGGAATTAACTCCTACGATTAAAGGCATCTTTTTAAGGGTGGCCGAAGATATGGAGTTTCAAGCAGGTCAATATATTAATTTGTATCTTCCTGGATTGACTGAACCTCGTGCCTTTTCAATTGCAAGTGCGCCATCTCAGTCGAATTTAATTGAGTTAAATGTACGTAAAGTCCCTGGTGGTATAGGAACCGGCTGGTTACATGATGATTTGGAGGTGGGAGATACCCTTCATTTCTCTGGTCCTTTAGGACGTTTCTATACGCGTCACTCTGATCCTAATCCAGTAATTTTTATTGCTGGTGGCTCGGGCCTTTCTAGCCCTAAATCGATGATTCTGGAACTTCTAGAAAATGGAGATAGTCGACAAATCACTTTATTCCAGGGTGCACGAAATTTAAGTGAATTGTATTACCAAGAATTTTTTGAAGAGCTAAGCCAAAAATATCCACAATTCCGCTATTTTCCGGTCTTATCTGATGAGCCAGAAAGCAGCGACTGGACAGGGGAGCGAGGCTTTGTGCATGAAGCTGCAATCCGCATTTATGACAATGATTTTCGAAATCATAAAGCCTATCTATGTGGACCACCCCCAATGATCGAAGCGGCGATTCGTGGATTAATACGTGGACGTTTATATGAACGTGATATTCATTTAGAGAAATTTCTCAGTGCTGCTGATGCGGCCAATCAAGCTACACGGAGTCCATTATTTAAAAATATTTGAGAGGTGAGAGATGCACCAGATTCGATTAATAAATACTGAGGAGCTGTTTCATTGTCATACAGGAAACAGCTTACTTGAAGGTATGCAACGTCTCGCTCGAAAAGGAATCCCGGTCGGATGTCGGGGTGGTGGTTGCGGAATATGCCGTGTACAGGTGTTAAGTGGTAATTATCATTGTAAAAAAATGAGCCAAGAACATGTCAATGAAACTGACCTTAAAGATGGAATTGGATTGGCATGTCGTTTATATCCAGAAAGTGATTTAGATGTGACAGTTTTAGGACTGAAATCCAGTAAAAAGCGTTTGTGAAATTAAGAATAGGAAGGAACCACTATGAATATCAAACCAGTTTCGCGTCCAGGCCATGTGGCGCTTAGAGTGCTCGATTTAGAGGAAGCTGTAAACCACTATGTTAATGTCCTTGGTTTGATTGAAACCGGTCGGGATCAACAGGGTAGAGTTTATTTAAAAGCATGGGATGAGCACGATCATCATTGTTTGATTCTGCGTGAAGCGGATTCTCCTGGAATGGATTGCATGGCTTTCAAGGTTGTGAGCGAAGCCGGATTAAAACGATTAGCTCAAGCACTTCAGGAATATGGAATAAAAATTGAGTGGGTCAAAGCAGGGGATAATTTGGCAACGGGTGAACGTGTACGATTCACCGCGCCAACTGGACATGTATTTGAACTGTATGCACATAAAGACCTATATGGAAATGGTATGCCAACAACCAATCCAGGTATACAAGCTAAAAATTTAAAAGGGGTTCATCCAAGTCGTTTCGATCATTGTGCGTTGATGGGTGAGGGTGTTGAAGAAAGCTATCGCTTGTTCAAGGATGTTCTTGGGTTTGACCTTACTGAACAAGTACTGGATGGTGAAACAATGATGGCAGCTTTTATGTCTTGTAGTAACAAACCTCATGATGTGGCATTTATTTTTGCTCCTGATAAAGGCAAATTACACCATATGTCTTTCTTTGTTGATTCTTGGGCACAGGTTCTTTCAGCTGCAGATACGATTGCAAATCATGATGTGTCTCACGAAATAGGACCAACTCGACACGGCATTACACGCGGAGAAACCTTGTACTTCTTTGATCCATCAGGTAACCGTAACGAAGTCTTCAGTGGAGGGTATATCTGGTATTCAGATCGTCCTACTTTGACTTGGACTGCTGATGAATTGCCTCGTGCTATTTTCTTCACCGAGCGTAAATTAAGCGAAACATTTTTTCAGATAATGACTTAACTACTCGTCGCAAAAATTAATGATGACAAGGAAGATGAAATGAATATTAGTGTAAATCCAGAAATTGCAAACTCAATTAAAACAGGCCACTTTGTAACAAACTATCATGATCTTGGCGAAGGCCAACCTGTGGTCATGGTACATGGTTCGGGTCCAGGTGTTACATCTTGGGCAAACTGGCGTCTGATTATGCCTGAGCTTGCAAAAGAACGCCGTGTGATTGCTCCGGATATGTTGGGTTTTGGCTATACTGAACGTCCAGAAAATGCAGTTTACAATAAAGAAAACTGGGTACAACAACTCAAGGATTTATTCGATGCTTTAAATTTAGAACAGGTCGATTTAGTCGGTAACTCTTTCGGTGGAAGTATTGCACTAGCATTTACTATTGCCTACCCAGAACGTGTACGCCGTCTAGTTCTTATGGGAAGTGTTGGTGTTCCTTTTAAAATTACACCAGGACTTGATAATGTTTGGGGGTACGAACCTTCATTTGAAACAATGCGTAAGCTCATGGATACTTTTGCATATAGCAGAGAGCTCGTGAATGATGAGTTGGCTGAACTACGTTATCAAGCCAGTATTCGTCCTGGTTTTCAAGAGTCTTTTTCTGCGATGTTCCCAGCACCACGTCAGCGTTGGGTGGATGCTCTTGTAAGCCCTGAAGAAAAGATCCGAGAATTAGAACAACCTACTTTAATTATTCATGGGCGTGAGGATCAAGTTATTCCTATGGATACTTCATTAAAACTTTTTGAGCTTATTAAGCATGCCCAATTACACATGTTTGGCGAAAGTGGACATTGGGCTCAGATTGAACACAGTGCACGGTTCTCTCGTTTGTTAAGAGATTTCTTTAATGAATAACTGACATGGATTCAACCTGTCGCAGGATTGCGGCAGGTTTTTCAAAATATCAATAAGGATTTGAAATGAAAATTAAGACTTTATGCTTAGTTGCGAGTGCACTTGCGTGCTGCTTTTCTACAAATATCTATGCTACTGAAAATGGAGCAGACTCTTTTGCTTTGGGTGCTGAAGGTCTTTTAGCTGGAGCCTTGCCACCACCAGGAGTATATCTACTTACCTATTACCAAAATTATACGGCATCTAAGTTTGTTGATTCTGATGGAAATAATTTGATTCCTGATTTTGATATTGATGCTAAAGCCCTAGTCCCACGCGTGGTTTGGATGACAGAACAACAATTGCTCGGTGGTCAATTAGGCTTTTATGCTGCACAACCTTTGGTAGATTTACGTCTAAAAATGGCGGGACAAAGTGATCATAATAGTGGATTGGGTGATCTGATTGTTGCTCCTATGTTAGGTTGGCATCAAGGCAATCATCATTGGGCTGCTGCAGTGGAAACTGTGTTTCCTACTGGAGAGTATGATGAACATAACTTGGCCAATTTAGGTAAAAATTATTATACCTTCCGTCCTATTCTTGCTTATACCTATAGTCAGCCACAAGGCTGGGATATTTCTAGCAAAATTTCATACAGTTTTAATACCGAAAATGAAGATACCAATTATCAGTCAGGGGAGTATTTTGCTGCTGATTACAGTATTGGCTATAAATTGAATCCGAATCTGACACTTGCTTTACAAGGTTATGCCTTTAAACAAACCTCTTCAGATGAAGATGACGGGGTTACTAATGGTTTTCGTGGACAAGCGATAGCATATGGTCCTGGTATTCATTATCAAAAAGATGGTTGGGCCTTAGAAGCCAAATATCTCAAAGAAACAGAAGTCGAAAATCGTCCTGAAGGTGATGCAACCTGGTTAAAGTTTGTTTGGTCATTCTAAAGAAATTATAAGGTAAAGCTATGAACTTAATTTTATCAAAGTTAGCAGATCAGCTATATCACGCAGAACAGACTTTACAAGCGATTCCACCTATACGTATTGAACTGGATGAAGGTGCTACGGTAGATGATGCCTATGCTATTCAGGACATTAATACCCAACGTGCTTTGCAAAATGGACGCCGTTTGGTGGGGCGAAAAATTGGCTTAACTTCAATCGCTGTGCAGAAACAGTTAGGAGTTGATTCTCCTGACTTCGGTATGCTGTTTGCAGATATGGCCTATGGTGATGCTGAAGCCATTCCGGTTGGTAAGTTGATTCAGCCTAAAGTTGAGGCTGAAATTGCACTGGTGCTCAAGGCGGATCTCACCCAAGCCAAACATACCTATGCCGATATTATCAGTGCAACGGATTATGCTCTGGCAGCGATTGAAGTGGTGGATAGCCGGATTGAAAACTGGAAAATTTCCTTACTGGATACTGTAGCTGATAATGCCTCATCAGCCGCTTATGTATTGAGTTCCAAGCCTGTCCAACTGGAACAGGTGGATTTAGTCAATTGCACAATGCAGATGACACGCGCAGGTGAAGTCGTTTCGCAAGGAACCGGAAAAGCCTGCCTGGGGAATCCTTTAAATGCTGCAGTGTGGCTGGCGGATGAAATGATGCGTCGGGGCCGCCCCCTGAGGAAAGGTGATCTGGTATTGACCGGTGCTTTAGGCCCAATGGTTGTGGCGAATCCTGGAGATGAGTTCCAGGTTGCGATCGAAGGCTTTGGAACTGTAAACGCTGTATTTGCGCAATAAGGCAGAAAAGGAAACAACATGTCAAAAATTAAATGCGCCATCATTGGTTCAGGCAATATCGGTACTGACCTGATGATTAAAATCATGCGCAATTCAAAATATCTGGAAATGGCTGCCATGGTCGGTGCCGATCCAGGTTCAGATGGTTTAGCCCGTGCTGCACGTTTTGGCTTTGAAACCACAGCTGAAAGTGTAGAAGGCTTACTTAAACTGCCTTCGTTTAAAGAGATCAAAATTGTCTTTGATGCTACATCGGCGGGTGCCCATGCCCATCACAATCAGGTGCTGCAGCAGTATGGTATTCAGGTTATTGATCTCACTCCAGCAGCGATAGGCCCTTACGTGGTGCCTGTGGTCAATCTGGATGAACATATGGATGCACCGAATATCAATATGGTCACCTGCGGTGGTCAGGCAACAATTCCGATGGTGCATGCGGTAGCCAAAGTGGCAAAGGTACATTATGCTGAGATTATTGCCTCAATCGCCAGTAAGTCTGCTGGGCCTGGCACCCGTGCCAATATTGATGAATTCACTGAAACAACGTCTAAAGCCATTGAAGAGGTGGGTGGTGCCAAAAAAGGCAAGGCCATCATCATTATGAATCCGGCTGAACCTCCTCTCATCATGCGAGACACCGTGTATTGTCTGGCAGAAGCAGGTGCAGATCAGGAGGCAATTCGCCAGTCCGTGAAAGAAATGGCCGATGCTGTACAGGCCTATGTGCCAGGTTACCGCTTAAAACAGGATGTCCAGTTCGATGAATTCGATACGGCTCATCCGTTGAATATTCCTGGAGTAGGCAAGTTGCCAGGTTTAAAAGTCTCGATCTTCCTTGAGGTTGAAGGTGCTGCACATTACTTGCCAGCCTATGCGGGTAATCTGGATATTATGACCAGCGCAGCTTTGGCTGCAGCAGAACGTTTTGCGGAAACGCATTTAAATAAAAAGATCGCGTAAGGAGAGTCAACATGTTGGATAAAGAACGCAAAATCTATGTGTCAGACGTGACCTTACGTGATGGTATGCATGCCATTCGCCATCAGTATTCTCTGGATCATGTCCGTCAAATTGCCCGTGCCCTGGATGAGGCTGGTGTGGACAGTATTGAAGTGGCGCATGGTGATGGCCTACAAGGCTCAAGCTTTAACTATGGCTTTGGTGCATATACCGATCTGGAATGGATTGAAGCTGTCGCCAGTGAAGTGAAAAATGCAAAAGTTGCAACTTTGCTGCTGCCGGGCATTGGTACAGTACATGACTTAAAAGCGGCTTATGATGCTGGTGCGCGCGTGGTGCGTGTGGCAACTCACTGCACCGAAGCGGATGTTTCCAAACAACATATTGAATATGCGCGTGAACTTGGCATGGACACGGTTGGTTTCTTAATGATGAGCCACATGAATACGCCTGAAGGTTTGGCGCAGCAAGGTAAGCTGATGGAAAGCTATGGTGCCCAGTGTATTTATGTGGTGGATTCAGGGGGTGCCATGAACATGTATGATATTGCTGACCGATTCAAAGCGATGAAAGACGTGTTAAATCCTGAAACAGAAACCGGTATGCATGCGCATCATAATTTAAGTCTAGGTGTAGCCAATAGCATTGTGGCTTTGGAACATGGCTGTAACCGTATTGATGCCAGTTTAACCGGTATGGGAGCAGGGGCAGGGAATGCACCCCTTGAAGTCTTTATTGCTGCTGTACAGCGTATGGGTTTGAATCATGGCTGTGATGTGAAAAAGTTGATTGATGCTGCGGAAGATATTGTGCGTCCATTGCAGGAACGTCCAGTACGTGTAGACCGTGAAACACTGGCACTCGGTTATGCAGGTGTGTATTCAAGCTTCCTGCGTCATACTGAAACAGCTGCTGAAAAATATGGTCTATCTGCCTTTGATATTCTGGTCGAATTAGGTAAGCGTCGTATGGTCGGTGGTCAGGAAGATATGATTGTTGATGTGGCTTTAAATATGCTCAAATCTAAACAGGTCAGTCTTTAATCTTATGAAAAAGGACTCAATCCGTTGAGTCCTTTTTCAGAGCTTGGATTAAAATATTTAATTAAATTATTAAAGCTTAATTATCTGTAAATGGAATTCGCTGTATAAATTGTAAGGAAAAAGGGAATTGAAATGAAACTTACCAGGTTCAGAATTAATAATGAAATCTCATTTGGTTTAATACAACAACAAGGTGTAATTGATTTTAATAAAATTAATCTACCTTATAAGAGCTTACAAGAAATTATCCAAGATGGGAAAGATGCTCTGAATGTTGTTGAGCAATTTTGTGCCGGTAAATCAGCTCATTATAAATTATCCGAGGTTACCTTATTAGCTCCGGTTCCTCGTCCAGGTAAGTTTTTAGCAATTGGAATGAATTATAAAAAGCATGAAGAAGAAGCGGATCGGTTAGGAGTAGCGAAGCGTGCTTATCAAACCTGGTTTAATAAACAAATTACCTGTGTAAATGATCCATTTGGCATTATTGATCCGGGTGTGACTCAACAACTCGATTACGAGGTGGAATTAGGGGTAGTCATTGGAAAAAAATCGAAGAACTTAACCGTGGAAAATGTTCGAGATTCCATATTTGGTTATTTGGTTGTGAATGATGTTTCTGCTAGAGATTGGCAGTTCCATACCCCAACATTTACGATGGGTAAATCCTTTGATACTCATGGTCCAATTGGTCCATGGATTATCACTGCAGATGAAATAAAAGACCCACAAAAATTAGAATTACGATGTTATGTCAATGGAGAACTACGGCAAGCCAATAACACCTCTGAAATGATCCACAGTATTAATGATCAACTCATTTACTTATCAACAGCATTTACTTTAGAGCCTGGTGATATTATCGCAACAGGAACCCCTGAGGGTGTTGGAGTGGCAATGAATCCCCAAGTGTTTTTGCACGAGGGTGATATTGTAAAATGTGAAATAGAAAGCATCGGTTTTATTGAAAATAAAGTTTCAGCATAAATTTGTAAAATTAACCTGCTGGAATAACTGAAAATATCTTCCAGCAGGTTAATGAAAAAAATTAAAAAGTGACTAGAAAAATTTGAAGAAAAAAATTACTCAAAATCATTTACTGTTTCACTGAGAATTTTTTTATGTTTATAACCGATTTGAGCCCGGCTAATACCGAGCAGGCGGGCGGTGGCGCATAAATTTCCTTCACAACGTTCAACCGCGGATTTCACCACCAGATTCTCTAATTCTTCTAAAGATACCTGTTTATCGAGCAGTTCATTAATGAAATCTTCCATGGGATGATGAACTGCTTTTGAAATTTTACCTTCCCGATCCAAAACGGATATATTTTCATCCAATAAAGTTGTATAAGAAGGAGGGAAAAGCATCGAGGCATCAATGAAACTATCTTGAGATGCCAAGATAATTCCTCGTTCAATTACATTTTCCAATTCTCGAATGTTTCCAGGCCAATTATGAGACTGTAGTGCATGTTTAGCTTTATCTGTTAAACCCTTTATACGAAGGCCTTCTCTAGCGGAAAACTTGTCAATAAAGTTTTGTGCTAAAGCTAAAATATCGTCTTTTCTTTCTCTTAAAGGTGGAATCGGGACTGGAAAAACATTCAAACGGTAATATAAATCTTTTCGAAATGTACCTTTAGCTACGGCTTCAGCTAAATCAACATTCGTTGCTGCGATCACCCTTACATTAACTTTGCGTGTTTCGGTACCACCTAGACGATCAATTTCACCTGACTGTAGTGCACGAAGTAAACGCGTTTGAGCTTGAAGGCTTAATTCACCCACCTCATCTAAAAATAAAGTTCCACCATCAGCTCGTTCAAATCGTCCTTCTCTTGAGTTTTGTGCTCCTGTATATGCACCTTTTTCTATACCAAATAATTCGGATTCAATTAAGTCATTAGGTAGAGCACCGCAATTGACTGCTACGAAGGGATGATTTGCTCGAGGGCTGGCATTATGAATCGCATTTGCAAAGACATCTTTTCCTACACCTGTTTCTCCCAATAAAAGCACAGTCACACTACTAGATGAGGCTTTTTTGGCTAAAGTCCAAGCTTCTTTAAAACGTGGTGAATCTCCAATTACGTCGCTAGGCATAATAGGATGGGGCAGAGATTTTCTTAAGTCTTCAACCTGATCTTTCAAACTCAGAAGGTTTTCGACCAGTGAGTCTGATTGATAGTATTTAAGGTCTTCAGCTATATCTCCCCATTCTTCAATCGGCTTACCAACAAAACGTGGACCTTCCGGTGTTGTCTCTATCTGCTTATGAAGAATAAAGCGATTCATAATACCGCTTACATATCCAGTAGCATGACCCAATTCACACCATGCTATTGGAGAGTGATTTGCACCAAATAAATTTTTATGAAGATAATGATCGAGAGAGTTTTTCCAGATGGCATCTATATAATATGTACCTTTCTTGATATCTATTTCTATTTCTCTTATTTCAACTTTGACCATACCTTCTAGAGCATGTAGTAACGTTCCTTTCCTCAATAGTTCTAAATCGGATGAATCTTTATAACTTGCTTTTACAATCTCTGCATCACGTAAACCAGCTGCATAACCTATTCTGGTTAAAACTCCTCGGGTACGTTCTATGCCTAGAGTGTCAATTAACTCTTTTCTTAAAGCGATTAAGGCTGAAGAGTGCATTAGCATCATACGTTCTTCATCTAACCAAATTTGTCCCGTTTCAAAAGAAAAACGCAGTCTTGATGAGATTTCTGAAATATGTGGGGAACTCTTATCCCAATCCTTGAGACGAACCGTTTGAGTCATTTGAGTGTTCCTATCACTAATCTTTTTGTGATTCCTTTGCATGTCTTAGCATACGAGCCAATTTATATAAGTCAATTGCATAAAAAGTTTAAAAAGGTAACTTAGGTAGAAACCAAAAACTGTCGTAGTCATCTGGAAATGCTGGTATGCCAATTCTGTGGTTGCGAAAAACTGGCAGATTCAGATCGTTTCGATGTCATCATTGCGCTGGGCGCCGTGATTCATGGTAGCATGTCTCACTTCGATTTTGTGGCTGGCGAATGTGCCAAAAGTCTGGGCATGGTAGGTTTGGACACGAGCTTGCCAGTCTTAATGGTGTATTAACTACGGATAGTATCGAACAGGCGATTGAATGCTAGGGTAAAAAACAGGTAATAAAGGTAGTGAAGCGGCCTTGACTGCTATTGAAATGGTAAATCTACTGAAAATGGTTGATTGAATTGAATAGCCACCAAAATTCTAGATAATGGGCCAAGCTATAAATAATAACTAAGTTTGTATTACCTTTTAAGATACTCATATATTTTTAGAATTTTCGTTGTTACTCAGTTTACACATGCAATTTATCTCTTTTCCAAAGAAGCATGATATCTATAAATTTGATAACTGCTTTCATTCTTTTTTGGTGACTTCATTCTGTTCATTTCAATAGTTTAGGTATTGGAAACAAACAGCCCTAATGGAGTAGGCAATGTTAAAACAATATCTGAAGTATACGTGTGCTCTGAGTTTTTTATCTTTATGTGTTTTACAAACAGTTAATGCCTTAGAGCCGGGGGCTGCACCACAGGCGCCAGCTGGCAACACAATGGGGATTCCATTGAATGCGCCTTTACCGCCTGGTCTGTATTACACCAGTTCAACTAAGTTATTGAACGGTCAGTTGAAAGACGATAATGGCGATAATATGGGATTGAAGCTGAATGCGCCTGCATCAACTTCAATCTTTATCTATACTCCTGGCTTCAAAGTATTGGGTGGTGATTACCGTGCATGGCTTGCAGTTCCTTTCATTATGGCTGAGGAAGACATCAGCAATCCAATGCTGGGAGAGGTTGGCAAGCATTCAAATAATAATATTGCTAATATCGATGTGCATTTTGCCGATGTCGCTTGGACACTCAATCCGGGGCAATTTGTCAGTGCAGGCTTAGGTGTGATTACGACCACGGGTTCATGGAAACTGGGCGACACCAATACTAGCGGTGAATACTGGTCGATCAATCCGCGTGTAGGTTATAGCCTCATGAATCAGGATTGGAATATTTCCTTAGAGTCACATTATTTTTATAATTTTGAAAATGATAAGACTAAATATGATTCAGGCGATGAGCTGTTCTTTGATGCGACTTTACTGAAAAAAGTTGATTTTATTCATCAAGGTTTGCAGGTTGGTCCAATTGGCTACGTGCGTGAACAGGTGACCAGCGATGAAAACAATGGAACTGCATATTTTGGTACAACCAGTGGTAAAGCACGTCAAATGGGGCTCGGTGTTCAGCTGCTACAGGATTTTGGCCGTGGCTTATTCGTCGGTTTGAGCTGGAGCAAGGATTTGGAAACAAAGAATGCAGTTAGCAATGATGGCCGTTTTACATTGAATATTTCAGTGCCAATGTACATGAAAGACCGCCCGAAACCTGCTAATTTACCTGCAGAATTTTAATCTATTCATCATTTGAAAAATGCTGATGAGGGCTGCTTATCCAGCCCTTTGCAATAAGGAAGTTTAAGCATGTCATTATTGGAAAATCACATCGTTTTGATTACAGGTGCAGGCTCCGGTCTAGGTTTGGGTATTGCCCGTTATTGTAAGGCACAAGGCGCAGCTGTGATCGTCACTGACATCTCCAGTGAAAAAATCCAGCAGCTCGCATCAGAGTTTAGTGACAATGATCTTGCGTTGATTTGTGATGTGACCAAGATTGCTGATTTGGAACATTGCCAGCAGCAAATTTTGCAGAAATACGGCCGCTTAGATGCAGTGATTGGCGCACAAGGCATTTTTGATGGCAATGTAGCTATCAAGAATATGACCGCTGCACATCTGGATCAGCTATTTGATGAATTATTCCATGTCAATGTGAAAGGGTATTTACTCACAGCGCATATTTTTGCAGATGTACTGAAAGCTAATAAAGGGGCCATGGTTTTTACTACATCAACGGCTGCTTATGCTGCAGATGGTGGCGGCGCAGTCTATACTGCAACCAAAGGAGCAATACGAAGCCTGATTCAGCAATTGGCGTTTGAGTTTGCACCCGAAATCCGGGTCAATGGTGTCGCACCGGCTGCTATTGGTAACAGCCAGCTGAAAGGTCCGAAAGCATTGAATCTCGATCATCAAAAACAGTCTGATATTCCCAAAGATGCGTTCTTAAACTTGTTCCAGTCCATTAGCTTGCTGCAGGAATTGCCTGATGCAGAAGACTACGGGGCACTGTATGCATTTTTAGCTTCGAAACAAAATAAAGTTATGACTGGGCAAACCATTGTTGCAGATCAAGGTTTGCTGAACCGGGCTGTACTTACTCACTAATACGAAAACAACAATATACCAGAACCTTGAAAATAGGCTCATGGATCGGTGCAGCCAAAATAAAGGATATATCACATGACACAAGCTGTGACTGCACAAAAATATAGCCTGAATTGGATTTTACTTTTGGCGCTATTAACAGCAATTGCGCCGCTATCCACAGACATGTATTTGCCAGCTTTACCGGATATGGCAAAAGAATTTTCAGTTTCAACACTCTTGGTATCAAGTTCATTGCCGGCTTACTTTTTCGGGCTTGCCATTGGACAGCTGATATATGGCCCTATTAGTGACCGCATCGGCCGGAAGATCCCGCTGATTTTTGGTCTTAGCCTGCATATTGTTGCCAGCATATTGTGTATCTATGCTGATGATTTGCAGACACTATTAATCGTCCGAGTATTACAAGCTTTAGGAAGTTGTGTCGGCTTGGTATTAGCACGAGCTGCAATTCGTGATGTACTGGATACCAACTCTGCTGCCAAAGCCTTTGCCAGCATGATGATTGTGATGGGCGTTGCACCTGTGATCGCACCGACTTTAGGCGCGTGGCTGCTACTGTTTTTTCACTGGCATTCTATTTTTATCGCCTTGGCATTCTTAGGTGCAGTCAGTTTGCTTGGGGTGATATTTGCCTTTAAAGAAACTTTGCCGGTAGATCGGCGCTTAAAGCTCTCCTTCAAGCATGTTTTTCAGCTGTATTTAAAAATTTTTCAGGACTCAAGTTACCGTTTTGCCATGCTCGCAGGCTGTTTCAGTTTTGGCATACTGTTCTGCTATATCAATGCGGCCTCTACCGTTTTGATGGATAGCTATCATTTAAATGAACAGCAGTTTGCTTATGCATTTGGCTTGAATGCAGTGGGCACCATGTTTTTGTCTGCGATGAATCATAAACTGGAGCATAAATATTCGGTGCTGCAACGGCTCGGTATTGGCGGAATGGTGCAAATGGTTGGCGTGTTCTTACTGTTCATTGCTGCATTGCTGCCACAAACGGGTCTGTCATTGGTATTAGCCGGTTTGTTTTTAGCGGTATCAGGCATTGGTCTGACTGCCCCAAACTCCACAGCTTTAGCCATGTCACAGCAAGGCAGGCAGGCTGGTTCAGCGAGTGCTTTAATGGGTGGACTACAATTTTTCTTTGGTCTGTTTAGCGGCATATTGCTGAATATTCTGCCTTGGTCAGCGTTGCTCAATTTAAGTCTGGCCATGCTGATCTTTGTATTTTGCGCCAATGTTTCTATTCTGGCCGCTAAACGTTTTTTTAATATGCATCCTGCTGCATAAACTAAAGTTTCCTTGGTTTGCCGTCTTTTAAAGGCGGCTTTTTTTACTTCTGCTATCTATTTAAAATATATCTAATATCTAGCTTAGCCTATCATTATAGATACAGGGTTAGGCTATGCTGAATTCAGACTTTAATGTTTGCAATGCATGAAACAAGGATTGAATGATGCACATACAAACTTTCTTGGATCAGCAAAAATGGTCAGGATTTCAGACGCTGATTTTTATCATGATGTTTTTAGTGGCCTTTTTTGATGGCATGGATACCGCTGTCATGGGCTATATTGCACCGGATTTAATTCATGATTGGCAGATCAGCAAAGCCGATATTATTCCTGTACTCAGCGCTGCTTTGATTGGTGCAGCAATTGGAGCAATTGTTTTAGGCCCTTTGGCAGATAGATTTGGTCGTAGGGCCTTATTGCTGGTTTCTGTGTTTATCTTTTCTATAGGCTGTGTGTTATCCAGTTTTGCGATCAATTTAACGCAACTTGAAATACTGCGTTTTATTACAGGATTGGGATTGGGTGCCGCTTTACCGAACGCAGTGACCTTATTGTCAGAATATTGTCCTGCACATAAACGGGCATTTATCGTCAATACCATGTACTGTGGTTTCCCCATTGGTGCTGCGGTTGGTGGTTTTGCGGCTGCTTATATTATTCCGCACTTTGGCTGGGAAAGCATGCTGCTGATCAGTGGGGTAATCCCATTTCTATTGTGTATTTGCATGCTGTTTTTATTGCCTGAATCTGTGCGCTATTTATTGCTGAAAAATACAAATGATCAGCGTATTCCGCAGATATTAGGCAAAATCAATGCATCCGCCCGTGAGCAGCAATTTGAGCTGGAAAATAGCAGTTCAAACATTTCCATGCTGCAAGCCATGAGAACCGTGTTTTCATCTAAATATGCTGTAGGCACACTCAGCCTGTGGATCTGTTTCTTTTCAGGATTGATGATTTTTTATAGCATCGTCAATTGGATGCCGGTGCTGTTTAAAGAAGTAGGGATGCCTCCTCATTTAGGCCCAATTGTATCTGGCTTATTTGCACTGGGCGGTATAGGGGCCATGCTAAATGGCTGGTTGATGGACCGCTTTAACGGCAACTACGTGATTGCAGTTTGCACGTTTTTTACCGCAGTGTGTGTCGCACTGCTTGGTACAGCAATACATTGGTCATTGCTGATATTTATTGTACTGATGATCAGTGCTGGAACTTTGCAAAACACAGCGCAGTCCTCCTTGCCGGTTTTAGCTGCGAAGTTTTATCCGACTGAGGCTAGAACCACGGGTGTATCTTGGATGTGTGGTATCGGCCGCTTTGGTGCAGTGGTCGGCACCCTATGCATGGGTTATATGGCAAACAACAACATGGCTTGGACGCAAATCTTCACGGTATTGGCAATACCGGCAGTAGTCATGACCGTGTGTATGCTGATTAAAAATATCGCCGAAAATGAAGCAAAAGACAGAAATACTTCTACAGATTTCGCAAAAGAATAATGTTTTTAAATTAATTAGGTTTAACAGGCTGAACATAAAATCCATTCAGCTATATATGAAAAACAGCGCAGGCAGCGCTCAGCAACAACTCACTCAAGGAATTGAATATGAAAATATTGGTTTTAGGCGGCGGTATTGGCGGCATGGCAGCGGCCATTAAACTTAAGCAGTCCAAGCATGATGTTGAACTGGTGGAAAAATCTGAAGACTGGAAAGCGCTAGGTACAGGTTTAACCTTGTCTGTGCTGACTTTGCGGGCACTATGTGACTTAGGTGTGCAGAACGAAATCGCGTCGCAGGGTTTTGTGCATGATGGCGTGGATATTTATGATCAAAATGGCAATTTCATTCGCACAGTATTGTCTAAGCGGGTGATTGCAGATGATTTCCCATCTGAGGGTGCAATTTTGCGCCCTGTATTACATGATATTTTATCCAGCAAAGTCCGTGCACTGGATATTCCGGTGTATTTAGGCGATACCGTTTCCAGCATTCAAAGCACACTCGAGCAGGGCAGTTTTGTCCAGTTTGAAAGCGGCCGCAGTCAGTATTATGACCTGGTAATTGGTGCAGATGGCGTGTTTTCTAAATTGCGTCAATTGCTCATGCCAGAACAGGCAGCACCGGAATATACTGGACAGGTCTGCTGGCGTTTACAGTTCGAGCGTCCTGCAGATATTATCCGTGGCCGCATGTTCCAGTCTGAAAAAATGAAAGTCGGCTTTAATCCGTGCAGTCCAACCCAAATGTATATGTACATGATGGAATGTGTGCCTAAAAATCAGGTTTGGCGTGAACCGGAAGTGTTGCCAAATATGGCGAAAGAACTGCTCAGTGAATTTGAGGCCGTGTTAAAGCCTTATATAGATTCTATAGATGAAAATACCCCGATTATTTACCGTCCTTTAGAGCGTGTGATGGTCAATACGGATTGGCATCGCGGTTCCACACTTTTGATTGGTGATGCTGTACATGCAACCACACCACACTTAGGATCTGGTGCGGGCCTTGCGGTGGAAGATGCTATTGTTTTAGCAAAATTGCTGGATGAGCATGGTGATGATTTAGAAACTGTGTTCGAACAGTTTATGCAGAAGCGCTTGGCGCGTGCGCAATTCGTGGTAGAAACTTCAGGTGAAATTGGCCGGATGGAAATTGAAGGCGAATCGATGATGGCAAGAAGCATGCTGCTGGCCAAAGGTTTTGAAGAAGTCACTTCAGCGTATTTATAATAGCTAATAGCAGTTTAGAATTACTAACAGAGCCCCTTTTCATCCTCATGTGATGTACTGAAATATATTTCAAATTAATTCAGCATGATAAAAAGGGACCTTTAGAAGAAGTATTATCTGCTTTATATAAAAAGCCTGCATTAAGCAGGCTTTTTATTCATCCATGTTTCTCACTAAGACGGACTACGTATACGTACCCAGGATAATTTCCGACTGGCTTTTTCAGCATCAGATGGACTGCGCAGAATCATGGTATTGCCGTTGCGGCTGACTTTACCCTTAATGTTATAACGCTGCTGTAAAGCAGGGTCGAATACTTGCCCAGACAATAGTTTATAATGATCTTTGGGGTCTTGTTTCAGATCAAACAATAAATGAAAGCCTTTCAATGAACTTAAATCCTGTGCAGGCATATTAGGTGGGTTAAATGCTGCAATAATATGACCATTATATTGATGTTCTGCATTGGAGCTGATCTTCACCTTGACTAGGGTGAAGCCACTTTTATCATCAATGACTTTCCAGTTACCAGTTAAATCCAATGTGGGCTTTGCATGCAGTGCTGTTGAAATGAGCGCAATGCATCCTGCGCTGAATATCCCTTTCAGTTCCATGGTTGTTCCTTTAGGTTAAAAATGAAATTGACAGTCCATTGCTTAATGCTGAAATTTAAAAATATTTTAAAAAATAGGATCTAATCCTGATGAACCAAAATGAATATAAAATGTACATTTATGTAGGGCAAGGGCTAAAATGCTTTAAATTTTTAATAAAAAAGATATCAGTTATCAATGATTTAGATAAGTAGGTGCAATCGGGTATTTAAATGAAAGTGAATTTTATCATTGCTATATGAAATAAAAAGTCAGGCTCATGGAAAGCCTGACTAAACTGAAATAAGAATTTTAAAAGTTGAAATTAACTTGAGCATTTAAGTCTAACATGCTGGCTGTGTATCATTATTTTTCAGCTTGGCTTGTATAGGAATACTGGTTTTACCTGTGAGTACAGCTTTGCGAGTTTGACTGAATAAGAACACCTGTACAGCTACCACAATACAGCAAGCATAACCAATCGCTTCAAAGCTGATAAATTTCACAATGGTGCCACTAATAAATGGTGCTACTGCTGCGCCGACCATTAGCATGGCTGGTGTACCAGCTACAGCACGACCTGTTGGATCTAAACGTGCCAATAAACCAAAAGCAAAGGTATGCACAAATAAAATGGTAAATGCCATCATTGGGCCTGCCATGGCAAAAACTGCATATTCATGTGTTTGGGTAGTTAGCAATGAGAAGATGCCCTGAAAGATTGGACCAAAAGTAATAATGGCGGTGATGCTGACACGCTTTTCAAGTAGCGCTGCTAATGGTGCTGGGAAGATAGTCACGATGCCATAAATCACCAGAGCCATAGTCACCATATCGCGGCTAAAACCACGCTCAAGCCCAATACGTTCATAAAAGCTTAAAGTCATGGCTTGTGTCATCGCCAGTAATGCGACACCAATCATGCAGAACCAGACAGGACGACCAAGTGGCGGCAGGTTTTTGATTTGCTCATAGTTATCAAAATCGACAGCACGTGTAGGCTTGGGAAAGAAAAAAATGCAGGCTAATGTCGCGAGCAGCATGACTGCTGCCAGTACATAGAACATACTGTAACCGCCAAACTGTTGAATAATTCCTGGCGTGCCACCTAAGAAAATTACCCCAAAAATACCAATAGCAAGGCCGGCAATACCGAAAATTCGATGAGGGTTAATACCGTGACCCATGGTGCCATGAGTGACACTGAGTGCTGTACCTGCAGCAAGCCCGCCAAAGAAATGCAGGCCTGCCAAAATAGGGAAACTGGTATTGCTGGCTGATAAAATAAAAGCTAATGCTGCAAAAGCGAAACCAAGCACTGCAGCTAGTTTCACCTGAATACGGTTAAAGCGCGGGGCAAAGAAAATACTGGCGCCTGCTGCACCAATCAAAAATAAAGTGGCTAATCCGCCTGCCTGCTGCGGATCAAAATGATAATGGGCAATCAGTGTCCCAACCCAAACCGGCAATGCAACCAAATCAACCATACCGGCACAGTGTGCCATCATCAGCGCAAGCATTCCACGCTTGCTTTCGATACGAACCATAATGCTGCTCCTTTAGCATGCAAATAATGTGTGCTCTTCACTGAGCTTGTTGCTGAGACGTAGATCTATAAATTCTTGTTTTAAAAAATAAGCCCCGATCAACTGTGACCGGGGCTTCGGATTAAATGGCTTCTTTAAGAATATTCAGAGCTTTTTCTACAACAGCAGTTTGCTGTTCAACTGGTGCACGCTGTTGCTCCAAACGTCCAATTTCCATTGAACTTTGTGTGACTAAACGGCAACGTTGCTCACGGCGCTGCATAAATTCAGCAAAGGCCAGATCGACATTTGCCTGTTTTTCAAAGATTTCAGCGAGTACTAAAGCATCTTCAATGCCCATACCTGCACCTGAGGCTAACTGTGGTGTAGTCGGGTGTGCTGAGTCACCAATAAGTAATACTTTTCCTACATACCATGGTCCTGGAAGGTCAAAGCATTCAAGTGGACGGAAGTTGATATTTGGATTATCGGCTTCGCTTAAGGATTCACGGATTTCAGCTAAAATGCCGTCATAGCCTTCAAGCAACTGCTTTAAATTTTTGTAGTTATCTTCAGGTTCTTGCCAACGCTGCGGGCAGCGTTCCAATAAGAACATATACATGTGATCTTTAGAAACAGGGGTAAAACCGACTTTCACCGGACCACCCAGGAAATAGGTGCGGCGTTCAATGGAAGCTGGGCGCTTTAAGAATAAACGCCAGCAGCTTTGACCGGTGTATTCTGCTTTAGGTGCGTCAGGAAATAACAGCTGGCGAGTTTTTGAAAGTACGCCGTCTGAACCTAATACAAAGTCATAATAGCCTTGGCTGCCATCACTGAAAGTTACCGTCACCCCATTTTCATCTTGTTCAAAAGCATCCGCAGTCAGACCTAAACGCATTTTGATACCAGCTTCTTCAACATATTTATGCATAATTGAATGCATGGTTGGGCGCATGATGCCACCACTTCCAGCGGTATCTGAGCCTTCTAGCATTGGTGTAGGTAAAATGCGCAGCGGATTGCCTTGCGGATCGCAGACTTGAATCCCGTCACCCACATAAGCTTGTTCAGTCACTTCGTCATAAACGCCAAGTTGTTTCAGTGCACGTAGGGTGGGTCCGGTAATGGTCAGGCCTGCACCCAGTGCACCCCAGTTTGGGTTGATATCAATCAGGTCAATGTCTATACCAATGCGAGAGAGGGTAATGGCAGAAGCCATGCCAGCTGTACCTGCGCCAATAATGAGAGCTTTTTTGCCTGCAGAGGCAGAATGTTGTGTCATGTGATTCATCCTTGAAGCATTATTGATCTTTTAAAAATTGTGCAACTAGTTGGGTAAAGCTTTTCGCGTGCTCGATTTGGGTCCAATGGCCGCATTGGCTGAAAATATGAACTTGGCTATTTTCAATCCAGTTCAGCATAGTCAAAGATGTTGAAAGCGGAATCACTTTGTCATCACGACCATGTACCATCAATGTCGGTTGCTTAATTTTGCGAATGGCTTCTTCAGAATGAGACATTGCTTCAACCCATTGCTGGCGTGGTGCAGGGAACATACGTTCATAAGCTGCACGCGTATCTTCTTTGGTGCTGGCGATATAGCGCATTTGTACCAAATCATCACCCACCAGATTTTGGTTGTAGGCAAAGATTTTCATGATTGCCTGCATGTTTTCAAACGATGGTGTATAGCCCCATACAGCATCTAAACCAGCGGTCAGTTCAAATGGTACCCCAACGCTACCCATGAGAATCAGTTTATTGACACGTTCCGGATAGTAGATTGCCAATGCCAAAGCCATAGAGCCGCCAAAGGAGTTACCAATCACATTCACTTTTTCCAGTCCTAAAGCATCAAGGAAATCTACCATTTGCTTGAGCCACGTATCACGGTTAAAGCTGATATCTTCAGGGAAGGTGCTATAACCAAAACCGGCAAAGTCAGGTGCTAGCAAGCGGTAATCGTTTTGCAGTGCTTGAATAGTCAAACGCCAATTTGCCCATGCACTGACGCCAGGACCTGAACCATGCAGCAGCAGTACTGGCTCACCTTGTCCTATATCGTGATAATTGGTTTGAATGGGGCCGCACTGGATGCTTTTGCCAATTTCAGGATTAGTCATCGTATTCATAATTCGTTCCTTGAAAATTGAATTAACCACGTTTCCACAGCAGGAGTGCAGTGCGGGCTTCAGATGTATTTTCTTCTAAACGTGCAGTCAAACTGAGCTGACCTTGTTCATCTAAAGAGAATGTGCGTTTTTGCTGTCCGCCAATCCAATTTGGAAATAAACTGAGCTCGACATAATGGGTTACAGTATTACCGTCAACGTCATAACGTCCTGCATACGACAGCATGCTGTTATAAGCATCGGCTTTTTCAGCATCTGAAGCACTCCACTGACCACCAGTTGTAAAATTACTGCGGTCGGCTTTGGTAATTTGGCAGCTCATATAGCCATCTGCGGTATATTGGATAATGCCTTGCGGTGCTTCACCCATAGGTAAAACTTGGCGTCCGTCATCATAATTTTGTGCAAAGGTCACCAATTCCCAGCGACCGGTTAAATCTATATTCGACATTATTGCTTCCTTAAATTTTCAATTTTTAAATCTGGTTTTATTGGTTTTTGCTTAATAAGAAGTCGGTTACCACTTGGTTGTGGATATCGGCACTTTCAAATTGTGCCCAGTGTCCCGTATCTTCCGCACAGTAAAATTTTCCTTGTTGCACCTGATCTGCAATATGCTGTCCTAAAGTAGGCGGTGTACGGTTGGCATCGCCCCAATAAACTAATGTCGGCGCTAGAATTTTTTTAGCTAAAGCATCAGTTACAGTATGTTTTTGAATAGTTTCGCCAGACAAATATTCAGTAATGAAATGCTTTTGAACATCAGCTAAAGCAGGTTGACGATATAAGGTCTGACGCACCTGGATCGCTTCATCTGTTAAACGTTCTGGCTTGGCTAAAATGCGTGCCATCCGGGTACGGACATTTTCAAAACTTGGGTTGTTCAGGACTTCAATCGAACTTGGTAAATTTGCTGCCCAATGGGGTTCTACATAGTCAGGGATTGCACCTGCATCCGGGCGGTAACCCATAGTTGTGGTCAGAACTAAACGATCCACTTTTTCTGGATGCTGAATTGCCAATTGCATGGCAACCCAGCCACCCATAGATTGGCCTTCAAAATGTGCACGTGGAATATTCAGCTGCTGCATTACATCCAGAATTTGATCAATCAGTACCGGAATGACTTCATGATCAAAGCCTGTGGTCTGTGAACGGCCATGCCAAATAAAATCTAGCGCAATGACACGAAAATGTTCAGCCAGTGCTGTAATGTTGCGAGCATAATTTTCTAAATGACCGCCAGTGCCATGCAGTAAAAATAGGGCAGGGTTGTTCGGATTGCCTGCTTCTAAAATACGGCTTTTATATTTGCCTTGAATAATGCGCACATCTGAATGAATTAGCTGAACCCAATAATGTTCTGCTTCGGTATGAACAGTGGCATTCATGCTTTCCTCCTTGTCTCAGTGTCAGCTTTAGTCTTCTAGTGATTGCGCTTTACTTTGTGAAATCGGACCACGCAAGGTTCCGTCGGACTTTTCTAATCCAAAGGTCCATTCGGTGAAAATATGTGCTTCCGCTGCAAAATCTGTTGATTCCCAGTCTTCGGTTACAATGTCTTCATCTGCTGCATATTCCCAAGCGCCACCAAATGGGGTGAGGAAATACCAGAAACATGCTGAAGAAACTCGATGACGGCCAGGACCTGCAAAAGTTTGCCAACCTTGGCTGTCAATATGCTGACCGCCAAAAATCACTTCATGAATGTCGCGAACTTTAAAAGCAAGGTGGTTGAAGCGGGTGCCTGGTGCTTTGCCATTCATAAAGAACAGGTGATGATGGTTACCTTCGGCTGAACAGCGAATAAAGACACCGCGATCTGCATAACGGTCTGATACAAAAAAACCTAAACGGTCTAAATAGAATTTCACTGCTTCACCCGCATGATCCACACCAATAGCTAAATGGCTGATTTCATAGGGCTGAGCTTTTTCGTAACGAGGGGCACGGCTATTGACACGTTTCGGTTGGCTCGGTGAGTTAAATTGTGTATCGCTAAATGGCACATAACTGCGCTGGGCTAAACGGAAAGCAATGTGAATACCCAAGTCATCTTGACTATGTACTGTACCGTCAGCATCTACAGTTACTTCACGGTCAGTGCTCAGCTCTGCAACAATAGCATCTAGACTAGCTTGATCTTCTACCCCCCAGACCATTTCGCACATGCCGCTTGGATTGCCGATAGGGGTACGGTCAGGGTTAGTTGTATCCGCTTGGAAAATTTCGACTTGAGAATTGTCTGTGGTCACAAAAAGGTAGCTATTATCCTGATCGCTTTCGACTTGCTTCAGGCCCCAATCATTAGCAAAGCGTAAAGCATCATCCAGTTGTTCAACGCCAAAGCGTATGCGGTCTAAACCTTTTATTTTAAAATTTTGTGCTGCAGTCATGTCGTACTCCGTTGGTCAGTACCAAAGTGTTATTCATCCTTGGTCTTCACTTTACGAAGCATTGGCATGTGAAAATAGCATTTAACTCATAAAGCAGTTATGCATATTTTGGATATCTGATTTAGGATTTCAAACCTAGGATGTATCGCTCATTTTTGTTTAATTAAGCTCAAACAAGATATGAGTGGAGTTCAACTGACATGAGGTCATTACCATTATTTCATCACCATGTTCAAGGCAAAGCAGATGCGGCATGGGTTACCTTTATTCCAGGTATTGGCAATGATGCAAGTTTTTGGGCAGTACATGCTGAAATTCTAGCAGAGCATTTTCAGGTACTGACCTTTGATCCTTGGGGGCACAATCTCAGTCCTTTGCCACCAGAGCCATGTTCTTTTCAAAGCATTGTCGATGGCGTTGTTGCATTATGGGATCACTTAGGGATTAAAAAAAGTAGTGTAGTCGGTCTAGGTTTTGGCGGTTCTGTAAGTTTATCGCTAGGGCTGGCATATCCAGAGCGGATTGAAAAAATTGTCGCGTGCTGCTGTCGTCCTCGTCAGCCAGATGACCGTCATGAATTTTGGCGTGAACGCTGCACCAAAGCACAGGCCAATGGTTTGGATAAACTGGGTGATGTTACGGTAGACCGTTGGCTCTCAACAGAATTCCGTGTATCACATCCGGAAGTGGATCAGCAATTGCGTGCCATGATTAAACGCACCACAGTTGAAGGTTACTGTGCTTATGTGAATGCTTTTATTGAGATGGATTTTTCACATCAGCTAGGGCACATCACAGCGCCGGTATTATTGCTCGCAGCAGAACATGATCATGGTGGTGGCCCCGTTGAAGATATGCAGACGATGGCAGTACAATTACCCAATGCGAAATTAGAAATTATTCATGGTAGTGGTCATATCTGTAATTTTGAAGCACCTGATCAGGTGACACAGTATTTAACTAATTTTTTTAACCCATAAATGATTTTCATGGAGTGAAATCAATATGAATAACAATAAAAGAGTGGTGATTATCGGTGGCGGCCATGCCGGATGCAGCTGTGCCAAAGCACTGCGTCATGAACAGTTTACTGGTGAAATTGTACTCATTAGCAATGAATCGGAATTACCGTATCACCGTCCACCTCTGTCAAAAAGCTTTATTAAAGATGCAGATGAAATGGATTTATCCAAACTGTGTCTGCAACCAGAAAACTTTTATGAAAAGTATCAAATCGATTTACGTTTAAATACCGCAGTGAGTGAAATTGATCCTGATGAGAATGTAGTGAAGCTCTATCACGGCGATATGATTGAATATGATTATCTGGTGTTAGCAACAGGGACGCGTCCACGTCAATTACCTTTACCAGGAACTGAATTACAGGGTGTGATGAGCCTGCGAACTTTACAGGATGCACGCCTACTGCGTTCAGCTCTCAGTGCCACTGAAAATGTGGTGATTATTGGTGGTGGTTTTATTGGTTTAGAACTGGCATCGACTGCACGCTGTTTAGGTAAAAATGTCACAGTACTTGAGCATATGCCGCGAGTGTTAGGCCGTTCAGTATCGCCATTGGTGTCAGACTATATTGCCGAGATTCACCGTAATAATGGCATTCAAATTGAAACAGGTGCATTTATTAATGAATTTGTTGGTGAAAATGGCAAAGTCACAGGCGTACGCTGTGCTAATGGCGTGATTCCAGCTGAGCTAGTTTTGGTCGGTGTCGGTGCAATTCCAAATACTGAACTGGCAGAGCAGGCGGGCATTCAATGTGATAATGGGATTATTGTGAACCGTACCATGCAAACCAATATTGTCAATATTTTTGCCATTGGTGATTGTGCCAACCATGAAAACCATTTTGCAGGCGACCGCCGTATCCGATTGGAATCGGTGCAGAATGCCAACGATCAAGCGATTACCGTAGCCAAGTTCGTCACTGAACAGCCTGCAGAATATAAAAATGTACCCTGGTTCTGGACAGATCAGGGCGATATCCGCCTACAAATGACTGGTTTATCCTTTGATACCAGTGACTATGTGATTCGTGGCGATATGAAGAGCGGCCGTTTTTCCGTGTTCCATTATGCGAAAGATAAACTTGTAGCTATTGATTCGGTCAATCAACCTGTAGATCATATGATGGCGAGAAAACTGCTGGAAGCAGGTATCACGCCATCCAAGCACCAAGTTGCAGATATTCATACCAATTTAAAGAGTTTTTTGAGCTTAAATTCAGTATAAATGATGCTATAACCGTCTGAACCGGTCTGTGTTTCAGGCCGGTTTTTACAGGGAATATGAATAGGGAAATATGCATGCAATCGATACTGGATTCTAAATGGCTGGTGTTTATTAAAGTTGCAGAATTAGGCAGTCTGTCCAAGGCAGCACATGCATTTAATGTACCTCAGTCCATGATCAGCCGGCATATTGCCCAACTTGAAGAACAATGTGGCACACGTCTGTTTAAACGTACAGGGCGCGGCGTGGTACTCACTGAACTGGGTTATGAATTATTGCCACGTATTATTAACCTGGCGATTGAATGTGGTGCAATTGAAGATGATATCCGGACTTATGGTGGTGAGCCGATTGGAGAAGTCCGTGTGGGCTTGTTGCCTGCATTAGTACGTCAGCTTTCCGGTGCTTTATACCGTTATGTGAAGCAAAATTACCCGCGTATTGATTTGCACCTCAGTGAAGGTTCAAACGTCCATTTGGAAGAGATGATTGAAGAAGGGCGGATTGATATGGCTTTGCTGCTTCGTGAGGGCGAGGTGATTAAGTCTGAAGAAGCCGTGATTGCTGAGTTCGGTTTGATGCTGGTCGGTCAAATACACGATCCTTTGGTAGAGCAGCCAACGATTAAATTACGTGATTTACAGGATTTACCTTTGATTGTACCGAGCCGTCCGCATCCGCTGCGTGCACGTTTAGATCAATTGGCACGACAGATGGACTATAAGTTTGACTGTGTGATGGAAGCAGACTCGAATCGTTTGCAACATGAGCTGGTAGCGGCTGGGGGAGGATATGCGATATCTTCAGGACTATTTGGTGTAGAAAATCAGCAGCGACTTGCAGCCAGTTTGATTGTAGAGCCTGAGCTTTCGCGTAGTGTAGTGCTCGCACATACCATTCGACGCCCGAATACTCGGGCATCACGGGTGATTCAGCAGTGGTTTGAAAAGCAAGCACCGCTGATTTTAAAAGGTATGATTGTAAATCGATGATGGTCTTTGTAAAATTTAACTTCGTATCTGATATTTTATTTTAAGCTTATACATTTGTTCATAATTTATAATTGGTGTGAAATTGATCTTAAAAATTCTTAATAGTTAGTAATTTAGCAAAAAATGGTGCAATATAAATTATAAATATACAGTTACATACTGAGGAGGGGCGAGTGATAAAAGAATTTTATATGAAGGGACTTCATGGGGAGCGTAACGTTAGAATAACGTTTAATAGTTCATACAAAATTATAGTTGCAGAAAATGGATATGGAAAAACCTCAATATTAAACGCTTTTTATGCATTAATGTCTGGGAATATTTCTAAGTTAAGAAAAATAGTTTTCACATCAATTGGGGTTATTTTTGACGATAAATCAGAAATTTCATTTGATAAAAAAGAATTTGATCAAAATATAAATGATTTAATAAAAAATAGCCCTATTGTTTCTCACTTGGAAGTAAGATTAGGTAGGCAGGATCTAATAGATTTTATTAATAAAACGAGTATGTTGTCTTTAGAGGAAATAGAAAATAGTAGTTATTTTAATGAGGTTAGAAAAAAAACTAAAGTTCCAAATAGTATATTAAAAAGTTTTATACATGAAATTAGAAATTCAGAACATATTAAAATTAATAAAAAAACATCAGTTAAATTAAAAAATATACATGATCATTTCCCATTTACTATTCTATATTTGCCTACATATAGACGTGTTGAAGAGGATATTAGAACTTTCTATACAGGAAGTGAGGATTTAAGCTTAGAGAATTTTTCTATTAATTTTGGGATGAGCGATGTTAAAAAGAGTATTAATAATATTACTTCTGAAATCTTAACTTCTTCTTCTATTTGGTTTTCTAAAATTAATGGTCAGATGTTAGCACAATTAGTAACAGGTTTTGTGATTACCGAGGAGATGAAAAAATCAATCTCTCAGCCAAAATCAGTAGAGATCGTTCTTGAACGAATTGGTGATAATATTTCAACTAGTCATAAAGAACAAATCTTAGAATTAGTAACTTCAGGCGCTATATTTAATGGGTATAATCCACTTTTATACTTTGTAAGTAATCTTCTAAAAGTATATGAACAACAACAAGAAAATGATAAATCAATTCAGAATTTTACTACTGTTAGTAATAAGTATTTAAGAGATAAAGAAGTTATTTATGATGAAAGTAACGTTACAATAAATATTGTAAGAAAGAAAAATAGGCAGCCTGTTGATATTGACACTTTATCTTCAGGAGAAAAACAGATTATTTCTCTATTTGCTATGTTGTATTTACAAAAAAGAGAAGAAATCGCAATTTTTTTTGACGAGCCAGAACTATCGCTTTCTATGGAATGGCAAAAGACATTACTTCCCGATATATTAGATTCTGGAAAATGTAAATTTTTGTTTGCCACAACGCATTCACCTTTTATATTTGAGAATGAACTTGAAGCACACACAGTTGACCTTGCTGAATATATTGAGGAACTGTAAGTGTCTATAGTAAGTAATTTAATTAAATCTCGTAATAATACATCGGTTAAATTATTAGAATTTATGCGAATAGTGGCAAAAGAAAATTTGCCTGTTTGTTTCGAGGGAGAAGATGAAAAATATTATTCTGTCCGAATCAGTAATTTCATTTCCGTAGATTGGATTGGTATAGATTGTGGTGGAAAAGAAAATGTTATTGCTTTAAGAAAATCGATTAAAAAAAATGAAGCTTATAAAGATACAAAAGCTTTATTTTTTGTCGATTCAGATTTTGACAATAATACTCATCTAAAAAGTAATTCTGATATCTATATAACACCCTGTTATTCAGTAGAAAATTTATATATATCAGATGAGGCTTTTCAGCGAATTTTAAGATCTGAATTTGGTATTAGTGAGATGGGTGAATTTTCGCAATGCTATCAAAAGTGTATTCAGGTATTTAATAATCGAAAACAAGAGTTTTTAAATGCTATTAAGGAATTTAATTATTTAATTTTTCTTTTACGACAAAAAGAAAAAGATGGAACTCTAAAAACTAGATTAAATATAAACAATATAGAAATAAGTAGCTTAGTTTCTATTGGTTTAGACAAAGTTGATAAACTTTACGATGTATCTTTACCCAAAAATTTTTTTTCTGAATTACCTGAAGATTTATCTATAGATATTAATAGTGCAATTCCTCACTTTGTAGGAAAAGATGCTGAAATATGGTATCGAGGAAAACAGAACTTGGAATTTCTTAGAGTATTTTTGACTTTATTAAGACAAGATAAAGGTAAGAAAGAAAATCGTGAAATTTTTCAAAATAGGAGTAGTGTAAAGCTTCAATTGACAAAACCTAATGCTATTTCTGAACTAAGTCAATATGCTAATACCCCTACCTGTTTGAAAGAGTTTTTACAGATACATGAAAATTCTTTCGCTGCATAAACTTCTCAATATGTGTTAATGTTTTTGTAATTACCATATTACACTTTAATACAAAATCCTATTTTTTTTGTATTTTAAATAATAATCTTATTGTTTAAATTAAAGCTCAGATCAGACTATCTGGGCTTTTACTATTTTTTACTATATTCTATGAGTAATATTAAAAAAATGTATTAGATGGTTTAAACATTATATTCAAACCATCCATTTAATAGATATCTGCTTTACATCTTACATGCTAGCTCCGCATATCAGACATCAGTACATTAGAAAAAAATGACTGAAACGGAGTTCAGCAGTGAACCACGCACACCATCCAACCTTATTTATCAATGATGATCATGTGGCAGAACTTGCAACATGGTCAAGCGCCATTGAAGCGCTCAGTCATGCCTATAGCCAACCTATTTCTGATGCAATGGTACCGCCACGCACAATGGCACGCGGTGATGGCTTCTGGCTGCGCAGCCTATGTGCCGTATCACCTTCTAAAGAATATATGGGCTGTAAACTCATCGCAGCTAGCCCAAAAAACAAAAAAGCCAGTTACCTGATCTCTTTGTTCGATCAAGATACCATGCGTTTAGTGGCTTTAATTGATGGTAATCGCATTACAGATATCCGTACAGCCGCAAGTTCTGTTGTGGCAGTCAATGCCTTAGCCAGTACAGAACACTTTAATGTCGCAATCTTGGGTTCGAGTGCATTGGCCCGTACCCATTTAGAAGCACTGAATGCAACAGGTCGTGTCAAAAAAGTTCGCGTATTTAGTCCAACTGAAGCCAATCGTGAAAAGTTTGCACAAGAGTTTCATGCGCAATACGGCTTGGACATCCAAGCAGTCGCAACAGCAGAAGAAGCTGTGAAAGGATCAAATGTAGTGGTTTGTGCATCACGTAGCCGTGATGGCGGACCAGTCTTTGACGCGGCTTGGTTGGAGCCGGGAATGACTATTGTTTCGGTAAGTTCAACATTGCCGGAACAGCGTGAATTGGATGTTGAAACCATGAAACAGGCCAGCCTGATTGTGGCGGATATGCCGGAAGAAGTCATTCATGAAACAGGTGACGCGCTTGTTGCACAACAAGAAGGCTGTGATGTGGCTGCAAAGACAGTTTCGCTATCTGATGTGATGTTAGGCAAACTCAAAGTCCGAAATCACCCAGAAGACATTGTCATCTATAAGTCAGTAGGTTCAGCACTGCAGGATATTGTCACTGCAGAAATGCTGCTGCGTAATGCCAAAACAGCAGACTTATATCAAGAAATGAGTGACAGCATTGTCACCATCGACCGCTAATCAACACTTTAGAACACAGATCTAAAAACATAGACATTTAAGAAAGCACCCATATAGGGAAAGGAGAATTTTTAATGGCGAATTATCAACGCAGTGAAGCACGTGCATGGGCAAAAGAACATTTAAAAGGATGTTCATCTGTAACTATTCCAAGTTATAGCCAAGATTTAAGCCGTTTAAATGAAAAAGGGATTCGCCACGACATTCAAAAAGTCATTGATCTGGGTTACACCTATACCTTGCTGTGTACAGAAGTTGCGATTACCCCAGAAGAAAATGCACAGTTTACTGCATGGGCAAAAGATCAGGCTGGCGACAAACTGGGCTTATTCTTCCATGCAGGCTTTGGCACACTGGAAGAAAATATTCGTGCAGTAAAACTGGCGGAAAAAGCCGGTGCAGATATCGTACTGCTGTCTTACCCGTCAAATTTCTGGCCGACCTCTGAGCAAGATATTTATGACTACACCAAAGCTTTCTGTGATGCAACGGATTTAGGCGTGATGTTATTCGCTATTCCGCTTTGGGGCTTTGAGCGTGTTCATCCACAAGGCATGTCACCAGAACTGATTCAACGCTTAATTGATGATTGTCCGAACGTGGTGTCTTTAAAAGCAGAACAGGGCTTCCCGCACATTGCCGGTCTGGTGGATAGCTTTGAACGTTTCAATGATCAAATCGTGGTGACCTGCCCAATTGAAAGCGACGTGATTCCATTGCTGCGTTACATGGATATGCAATTCTCAGGAACCAGCTATACGCAGTGGATGGGTGATCATTTTGTGAAAACCTTTAATCTAGCAAAAGAAGGCAATTTTGACGAAGCCATGAAGTTGTATTGGCAAGCACAGCCTGCACGCGGTGCGGTAGGTGCAGCAACAGGCGCTTATATGCCAGGCTCAAACTATATTAACCGTGCACACTGGAAATATATGGATTGGTTGGCAGGCTTTAACGGTGGCCCATTGCGCGCGCCAATTGCCCGTATTCCAGACCGTCAAATGAAAGTACTTCGCCAAGGTTTGATTGCTTCAGGCTTGCCGTGTACCAATGACCCTGACAGCGAATTCCTTGTTGGTCGTTTCCCTGAATAAGGCTAAATAATTTAAGGACAGATAAATGAATAGTTTTGCACATTTAAATCCAGCAGACCTGCTGAAAGATCCAAGCCTTTGGAAAACCGGTGCATTCATTAATGGCCAGTGGATTCAGGAAACTGCTCATGGCAGTTACAGTTTAAATAATCCTGCAACAGGTTTAGAGCTGGTGAAACTGCCGCGTTGTAAGGAAGAAGAAACCAATCAGGCGATTGACACTGCACAAACAGCATTTGAAAAATGGCGTAAAACTACAGCGAAGCAACGCTATGAAATTATCAATCGCTGGTATCAGCTGGTGGTGGAAAATAAAGAAGACTTAGCGACTATTATCACTTTAGAAGAAGGTAAGCCTTTGACTGAAGCACGTGGTGAAATCGATTATGCATCTTCATTTCTGCAATGGTTTGCTGAAGAAGCCAAACGCATCCGCGGTGATGTATTGCCGGCACCGAAAGACACACAGCGTATTGTCGTGTTGAAGCAGCCGATTGGTGTGTGTGCTGCGATTACGCCTTGGAATTTCCCAGCGGCAATGATTACCCGTAAAGCAGGACCTGCATTGGCAGCCGGTTGTACCATGGTGGTGAAACCAGCCAGCCAAACTCCAATGACAGCCTTAGCTTTAGCAGAATTGGCACGCCGTGCCGGTGTACCAGACGGTGTTTTTAGTGTGTTAACCGGTAATGATACGCGTGTCATTGGTGGCATTCTGACTTCACACCCTTTGGTTCGTAAAATTACCTTCACAGGTTCAACTGAAGTTGGCCGTACTTTGCTGGAACAGTCAGCTGCGACCATTAAGAAATGTTCGATGGAACTGGGCGGCAACGCACCATCGATTGTCTTTGATGATGCAGATTTGAACTTGGCGGTAGACGGCGTGATCGCATCTAAGTTCCGTAACACAGGTCAAGCCTGTATCTCTGCCAACCGTATTTATGTACATGATGCCATTTATGACGAATTTGCTGAGAAATTGGCAGCTAAAGTCAAAACCTTAAAAGTCGGCAATGGTTTGGAAGAAGGTGTGGTACAAGGTCCTTTGATTGATGCAGGTGCAGTTAACAAAGTTGAATCACACATTCGTAATGCATTAGAAAATGGTGCATCTGTGGTGTGTGGCGGTCGTTGCAGCGAATTGGGCGGATTCTTCTTTGAGCCAACAGTTTTGAAAAATGTCACTAAAGAAATGGTGATTGCGCATGACGAAACTTTTGGTCCAGTCGCACCTTTAATCCGTTTCAGTTCAGACGAAGAAGTGATTGCTCAAGCCAATAATTCTGAATTTGGCTTGGCTGCATATCTTTACAGTCAAGATGCAGCACGTGTTTGGCGTACATCTGAAGCATTAGAAGCGGGCATGATCGGTATTAATACTGGGCTGATTTCAAATGAAGTTGCGCCATTTGGTGGGGTAAAACAAAGCGGTTTGGGGCGTGAAGGTTCGCATTATGGCATCGATGAATTTCTTGAAATGAAATACATGTGTTGGGATGGATTGTACACAGAGTAAGCCAATCGTCAATTGATCTTAGATCTACTATTGGGCTGTTTCAACTTTATTCACAATGCTGAACAGCTCAATAGCCAATGCATGATGCAGTAAAACGGCGAGATAAAAATACAAAGCAACAGGGGTATTCCGAGGAATGGAATACAGGAGTAAAGGAATGAATATTATCGGTATAGATCAATTGATCTACGGTGCAAATAACTTAGTAGCCTCAGTTCAATTTATGCAGGACTTTGGTTTGACTGAAGTACCAGGCCAAGCTTTTGGTCGCTATTTTGAAACTTTAGATGGTACAGGTATTCTGGTTGCAGAAGCAGATCATGCTGCTTTGCCGCCAAAACTCTCACCAATGAGTCAATTACGCAAAATGGTGTACGGTGTTGCAGATCAAGCGACTTTAGACGCCATTCAAGCAGAATTGAGCACAGACCGTGAAGTGAAAGTGCTGGAAAATGGCGCGCTGGAAACATTTGATGATTCAGGCATCACTATTGGTTTCCAAATCAGCATTCGCCGTGAATTAAATTTGCCTGTAGAAAAAATCAATGCGCCAGGTGCTCCACATCAGCGTGGCTATAACCAGCTGGGGGTAGATCATTCTATTCAAATTCAACCGCGTACAGTTGCACATACAGCAGTCTTTGTTCCAGATGCTGCCAAAGCCGAAGTCTTTTTTGTCAACCGTTTAGGTTTCCGCGTTAGTGACCGTCTAGGTGGTGGACCATTCCTACGTGCGGGCGGTACAACAGATCATCACACTTTATTTCTTATTCAAGCACCTGAACATATTAAAGGTGTAGAACATATTTCTTTCCATCTTTCAGGTCCAAGCGAGCTCATGCTTGCAGGTCAGCGCTTTGAAAAAGCTGGTCATGAAAGCTTTTGGGGCCCAGGCCGTCATGGTTTAGGTTCGAACTGGTTCTGGTATTTCGACGGGCCATTGGGTTGCCGTTTTGAATACGATGCCGATATGGATCAGTTGGCTACTGACTGGGTACCACGTGAGCTGCCATTACATGAAGACAATGCCCAAGCGTATTTGCTGGAATTCAGAAAGCAGAACTGGGCACCATTTAATGGTCCTGCCAAAAAAGCAGGCTAATTTTTAGCTGCATGATTTTAAAGCAAGACAATTTTTAAACCGAGCGATACTAGCGCTGAATCAGCCGGATAGCTGATTCAGCCGCCAGGCAGTAATAACAAAAATGGAAGGAGTAGTCACATGTTTAAGTACATTCAAGTGACAGCAGGAAGTGATGAAGATTACGTAGAGCACCTGTGTAATCGTGTTGAAGAAAGCATTAACAACGGTTTTTTGCCGATTGACGTTTTTAATGATGATGCTGTGTTCCGTGCCGAGATGGAACGCATTTTCACACGTAACTGGATTTTCATTGCGCATGAGACTGAAATTCCAAACCATGGCGATTATGTGCTGCGCCGTTTGGGCTTGGATAAAGTGATTGTGACACGTGACAATGAAGGCAAAATTAATGTCTTACTGAATCATTGTCGTCATCGTGGTACAGAGGTTTGTCATAATGACCGTGGTAATGCTTCTAGCTTTAAATGCCCATACCACGGCTGGGTATATAAGAACAATGGCGACTGGATGGGCGCACCGCACATGAAGGATGCCTATGGTGGCAAGTTGGATGCAAAAGAATGGGGATTACTTCGTGCTGCGAAAGTTGAAAGCATCTATGGTTTTATTTTTGCATCATTGAATGAGGATGTTCCGCCATTACGTGAGTACTTAGGCGATACTGTTTGGGCTTTGGATGCAATTTTTGGTATTCACCCAGAAGGTGTGCGTTTATTAAAAGAACCCGAACGCTTTCAAGTCAAAGCTGACTGGAAAAGCGGTGCAGAAAACTTCTGTGGTGATGCTTACCATGTAAGCACAGCACATTTATCTGCTGCCAGCTCTGGTTTTATTCCAAGTGTAAACCAAGTCAGCACGCATGCTTCGGGCTATGACTTTGGTAATGGAAACAGTTTTATTGGCCACAACTTATCAGATATGGTTGGCATTCCATTACCAAACTGGGGCTATCCGCCAGAGTTGCAGGCACATTTTGATTTGTCAAAATTGGACGATGTTCAATTAAAAATGATTAAAGATGTTCCACCGACCATTGGTACCATTTTCCCCAACTTTAGCTATATGCGTTTACCACATCCGCCAGCACCGGGCGAAATGCCAATACCATTTACTAATATTCGTATGTGGCAGCCCGTTGCACCTGGTGTGATGGAACTATGGAACTACGAGTTTGAATTCAGTTTCGTGCCTGAACAGTATGCTGAAAAAGCCTATGCTGCAGGTCAATATGCCTTTGGTTCAGGTGGTATTTTTGAAGCTGACGATACTGCAGTTTGGGAAGGTATTGCCAAAGGTGCACAAAGCCCTTGGATGCGTAAAGAGCAAGTCAATCTGCATTACAGCCAAAAGCAAACAGGAGCAGATCCAGACTGGAAAGGTCCAGGTGAATTCCATCCATCGATTTATGGGGAATATTGTCAAATCGGTTTCTGGCGTCGCTGGCTAAAAGAAATGCGTGAAGGTCAAAAAGCCAAAGTAACTTGTTTGGCTGATGAAAATGCACAGCAAAAAGGAGTGGCATAAATGGATTTTTTAACTCGTGAAACTGTACATAATTTTTTAGCGCAAGAAGCATTGCTGCTGGATGAGCGTCGCTTTGATGAATGGTTTGCTCTTTTGGATGATGAAATCATCTATGAAGTTCCACTGCGTATTAGTTCTTATCATTTTAAGGATGAATTTCCCGGCGAAGCCTACCGTGTGCTTGACCGTAAAGCACATATTAAAACCCGTATTGATCGTATGGCATCGGGGCAGGCGTGGGCAGAAGTACCACCATCTCGCACACTTCGTGTGATTGGCAGTGTGATGATTGAGCCGACTGAGCAGGCAGATGTGGTGAATGTACATAGTGCGACTATTATGTACCGTCAACGTGGTCATGATGAGCAGGGCGATATTATTCCTTACCGTCGTGTAGACACATTAAAACTTACGGAGCAGGGTGCTCGCTTACTAAAACGCAAGGCAATTTTAACCGAAGCTGTTTTACGTACACCAAACTTGGGCGTGTTTCTGTAAAACAGAAACAGTCCTCTGGATTTGAAATTAAAGGATGAATCTCATGAGCAATCAAAAAATCGAAATTATTTTAGATACACATCAATGCCAAGGCTATGGCATGTGTCTTATGTCTGAAGACATTTTTGAAATTCCACAAGGTAGTCAGGTGGCAAATCTAAAACAGCATTTTGTCGATATTGATCGTGAAGATGAAGTGAAAGAGCTTGCAGGCTCTTGCCCTGCACAAGCAATCAGCTTCCGTGTTCTAGAATCTGCTTAAGGGAACAACTTATGACTCAATCTGTACAAAATATGCTGAGCAAGCGCTTCGACCAAATCTGTTTTGTAGTGGAAGATTTACAGCAGTCGATGGATTTTTTTAGTAAAACCAACGGTGTTGAAGTCTGGAATGTCGCAGAAGGGCTTTCTCAAACGCAAAAAGAGAAAGAATACTATGGTCAGCCAGGTGATTTTCAATTTAGCTGTGCTTATGGCTTTGCCGGTGAAACTTTAATTGAACTTGCACGCCATGATGGTGGGAAAAGTGTTTATAAAGACTGGCTTGATGAAAAAGGCAAAGGCCCGCATCATATCGGTTTTCGCCAAAAAGATGCGGCTGAATATGCACAAGCGGAACAGCACTATTTAGATTTAGGTATTGCTAAAGCCATGGCAGGTTTTTTTGAAGGGCCATTTGGCAACTGCCGCTGGTCATATTTTGATACTCGAGAGCAAATTGGTTGTTTTACTGAGCTGTACTATGTGGATGGCGAGCTTGATCAACGCATGGCAGAACTCAAAAGTGGTAAAAACGTCAGTATTACCGACTAATACTTAAATCTCAGCTCATCCTGGCTTAGTTCACATGAGCTGAATCCAATCCATATATCAATATTTCAAACAATGGGTAGTCATGCTTAGGCGAAGCTATGCCTAAAAATGAAAATTTTAAAAGGAACAGTCGATGTCGGCGAATAAACATGCAATTGCAGATGACTTATATCAAGCAGAAAAAAACCGATCAGCGATTGCACCCATTTGTGAGCGTTTAGGTGGGGATGCCAGTGCTGACCATGCCTATGCAGTTCAAGACATTAATACCCAACGTGCACTTAATAATGGCCGCCGTTTGGTCGGTAAGAAAATTGGTTTAACCTCGTTTGCCGTACAGAAACAGCTTGGTGTCGATTCTCCTGATTTTGGCATGTTGTTTGATGATATGGCTTATGCAGATGGACAGACCATTCCATTTTCTAAACTCATTCAGCCTAAAGTTGAAGCGGAAATCGCCCTTGTGTTGAAAAGCAGTTTAGTGAAAGCGCAGCATACGATTGAAGATATTGTAGCGGCTACAGATTATGCTGTGGCAGCGATTGAAGTGGTAGATAGTCGTATTGAGAACTGGAAAATTTCACTGCTCGATACTGTGGCTGATAATGCTTCTTCAGCAGCATTTGTCCTTAGTCAAAAAAAAGTTCCCTTGGCGGCACTTGATTTGGTGAACTGTCAAATGAAGATGACTCATCAAGGCGAAGTTGTGTCACAGGGACAGGGCAAAGCCTGCTTAAACAATCCACTAAATGCTGCTGTTTGGCTGGCGGATGAAATGGTCAAACGAGGCCGTCCATTAAAGGTCGGCGATATTGTTTTAACAGGTGCACTTGGTCCAATGGTCACCGTAAAAGCAGGTGCAGCTTATCAAGTTGAAATTGATGGATTAGGCCCCCTGACAGCTCAATTTAGTAAATAAAAAATTAAGGATAAATAGCATGGCAAAAATTAAATGCGCCATCATTGGTTCGGGCAATATCGGTACCGACCTGATGATTAAAATCATGCGCAATGCACAATATTTAGAAATGGCGGCAATGGTCGGTGCAGACCCAAACTCAGATGGTTTGGCACGCGCCGCACGTTTTGGTTTTGAAACCACGGCTGAAAGTGTAGAAGGTTTATTGAAATTACCTTCATTTAAAGACATTAAAATTGTTTTTGATGCCACGTCTGCCGGGGCACATGCACATCACAATACAGTATTGCAAAATTATGGCATTCAAGTGATTGACTTAACGCCTGCTGCAATCGGCCCTTATGTGGTGCCGGTGGTGAATCTGGATGAACATCTCGATGCACCGAATATCAACATGGTCACCTGTGGTGGTCAAGCGACTATTCCAATGGTGCATGCTGTCTCTCGTGTAGCCAAAGTTCACTATGCAGAAATTATTGCCTCGATTGCCAGCAAATCTGCTGGACCCGGCACCCGCGCCAATATTGACGAGTTTACTGAAACCACATCTAAAGCGATTGAAAAAGTCGGTGGTGCACAAAAAGGTAAAGCCATCATCATTATGAATCCAGCTGAACCGCCATTGATTATGCGAGATACGGTGTATTGTTTTGCTGAACTCGGTGCGGATCAAGAAGCGATTCGTACATCAGTGCAAAAGATGGCAGAAGCAGTACATGACTATGTCCCGGGTTATCGCTTAAAGCAGGAAGTGCAGTTTGAAGAATTTAATAACAAACATCCGCTGAATATTCCGGGATTAGGCAAACTACCGGGTTTAAAAGTCTCCATTTTCTTGGAAGTAGAAGGTGCGGCACACTACCTACCTGCTTATGCAGGTAACCTCGATATTATGACCAGCGCAGCACTGGCAGCCGCAGAGCGCTTTGCTGAAACACATTTAAATCAAATAAAAAACGTGGCAGAAGGAGCATAAAATGATTGATCCACAACGTAAAATTTATGTTTCTGATGTCACATTGCGTGATGGAATGCATGCAATTCGTCATCAATATTCATTAGAGCAAGTCCGTCAAATTGCCCGAGCTTTAGATGAAGCTGGAGTTGACAGTATTGAAGTAGCGCATGGTGATGGTCTGCAAGGCTCAAGCTTTAACTATGGCTTTGGTGCATATACCGATCTGGAATGGATTGAAGCTGTCGCCAGTGAAGTGAAAAATGCAAAAGTTGCAACTTTACTGCTGCCGGGCATTGGTACAGTACATGATTTAAAAGCGGCTTATGATGCTGGTGCGCGCGTGGTGCGTGTGGCAACTCACTGCACCGAAGCGGATGTTTCCAAACAACATATTGAATATGCGCGTGAACTTGGCATGGACACGGTTGGTTTCTTAATGATGAGCCACATGAATACGCCTGAAGGTTTGGCGCAGCAAGGTAAGCTGATGGAAAGCTATGGTGCCCAGTGTATTTATGTGGTGGATTCAGGGGGTGCCATGAACATGTATGATATTGCTGACCGATTCAAAGCGATGAAAGACGTGTTAAATCCTGAAACAGAAACCGGTATGCATGCGCATCATAATTTAAGTCTAGGTGTAGCCAATAGCATTGTGGCTTTGGAACATGGCTGTAACCGTATTGATGCCAGTTTAACCGGTATGGGAGCAGGGGCAGGGAATGCACCCCTTGAAGTCTTTATTGCTGCTGTACAGCGTATGGGTTTGAATCATGGCTGTGATGTGAAAAAGTTGATTGATGCTGCGGAAGATATTGTGCGTCCATTGCAGGAACGTCCAGTACGTGTAGACCGTGAAACACTGGCACTCGGTTATGCAGGTGTGTATTCAAGCTTT
>NZ_WXXM01000021.1:0-1606 GCF_011319235.1 Acinetobacter sp. SA01 | reverse complement strand
CTGCGGAAGATATTGTGCGTCCATTGCAGGAACGTCCAGTACGTGTAGACCGTGAAACACTGGCACTCGGTTATGCAGGTGTGTATTCAAGCTTTTTACGTCATACAGAAACGGCTGCAGAAAAATACGGATTATCTGCTTTTGATATATTAGTCGAACTGGGTAAACGTAGAATGGTTGGCGGTCAGGAAGACATGATTGTCGATGTTGCGCTGAATATGCTGAAACAACAACAAGTTTAAAAATGACAAGGATAATGTATGTGAGGAGCTGCATTATCCTATTTGCTTAAAGAAGATATTGAGATGATTCAATATAAAAAAATATATTACCCAAGTTATGATGCCGACTTAAATGCAGTGAAAGAGCATGGTTTATATCTGCAATACATAGAAAAACAGGATAACCATTTGTGTTGTGAGGCGATTAAACAAAATCCACGAGCAATTAAATATGTAAAAAAACAAATTGAAGATTTATGTTTAATGGCGGTGCGGAAAAATGGCGATTTATTGCAATATATCCATGAACCTACACATGAAATAATTTTGGCTGCTGTTCAGAATGAAGGATTGGCACTGCAGCATATCTTATTTCAAAATGCAGAAATATGTTTAGCTGCAGTAAAGCAAAATGGATTTGCACTAAAATATGTACGTCAACAAACAGAGCAGATTTGTCAGGCAGCGGTTCAATCAAATCCACAAGCGATTAAATATGTGAAAGAACAGACAGAGATTCTATCCTACATGGCATTACGTAAAGATGGGATAGCTATTCGGTATATTTGTAATCCAACGCCAGCCATGTGCCTGATGGCTATTGAAAATAATCCAATGTCTATACAGTTTATGGATAATCCAAGTAAAGAGTTGTGTGAATATGCAGTGAAACTTAGGCCTTATGCAATTCAGCATATTGAGGTGTACTATGAAGACTTATGGATGAAAGCGATAGAGCAGCGGGCATTTGTGATTCAGTTTTTAAAAGAATATTCCGAGAAGATTCTGAAATATGCATTACTTTGTAATCCAATAAGTCTGAAATATATCAAAAAAGAGTTTCAGTCAGATGTAATTATTGAGTATGCCCTTTCTAAAGATGCAGCAATGGAAAAATATATTCGATAATTGCAAAAATTAAAAAAAGTGTTTTTAATTTTAGAAGTCAGAGAAGTAGTGATAGTCCAATCAGTACAGAACAAATCAAGTCTAACTGTTTGATGGGTGAATTGTTGTAGTGATTAGCCGCAGGCTCAGATAGTCTGGTAATTCAACGTTTAGTATTTCATTATGAGTTCGAGTTTACATATTAATTTGTTGATTGTAATAGGCATATTGGGCATTTAGAGGCTAAGTTTTGATAATTCTTCAAAGACATTCATTTAACATGTTGTTGAAATTCCATTTCTAAAAAGATTCTATCGTCACCCGTACAAGATTGGCCAGTTGTTCATGTGAAAAATGGATAAATATGGGTAATTAAACCATGAGATATACTTTTGTTTTCATTAGTTTAACCCGAATCCTGCTTAAGCCAATCATTCCATTACTTGAATGGTTGGCTTGTTTTGATGGCATAACTGATAAGCACATAAAGAGGCATA
>NZ_WXXM01000020.1:0-49675 GCF_011319235.1 Acinetobacter sp. SA01 | reverse complement strand
AAAATGCTTTTGCGAGATTAAAACATTTCCGTGCTATTGCAACTCGATTTGATAAACTAGCACGCAATTATAAATCTATGATCCGTATAGCCTGTTAAGCAGCCACATGATAGTGTAAGCAGTTCACAGTCAAATTCAATCACCAAAATGGGGCTTTAAATCCTAAATTAGCATGTTTATGTTACAGTGACCGAAGTGTACATTGATGCACTAAGTTGATTTAAAAGTTCGCCAAATGATGGGCTTTTTTATTCCCTGAGAAATGTCATGTGTAAGCAATATCAGGACCACCAGATTCTAATTATGTCGAATTTTCGATAATCAAACCTTTCGAATTCGAAACCATTAAAACCATATCGAGTAGCAATTAAGTTTTTCTAATAATTTAATCAAATTAAAATTATGTGATTTTTGTCACATTATGCCACTGAATATTATTTTATTAGTGTACAAAATAGCCAACAGAAACTGCTGTAGTTTCTGAATGACTTCCCAAAGTCCTTAGTTTATAAGCCCACATCAACTACTACTGAAGTGGGCTTTTTTTTGTATGAAATTTAGGAGAAAAGCAATGCTCCAATTCCTAATGTGTTTATTTGGCTTTCATGGTGCGATAGAAATTGATTACACAATTGATGATGATGAAATCAAAGTGTGCCGAGATTGTTCGAAAGAAGTTAAATAATCAAATCAAAAAAAGCATAAACTTCATAATTGGTTTTTAATTCATATTAATTTTTGGAATATAATGTTAATTGCATCACACTTTAAACATAGTATATTAGTCTGGATTAATTTCTTCATAGAAATATTTTTAAGTCTTCTGCCTGAACCTTCCCTGAGATGCAGGTTTTTTTTTGACTAAAATTTTTCTGGACGCATTACGGCACATGAAGGCTCTGCTAAATATATGTGTGCTATCAATTAGCGTCCACATAAGTTGTGAATTTAGTGTGATGTTTATCATAATTTTACAAAATATTGTGATTGTAAAAACATTAATAAATGATTACTCTTCTTATAGTTAAGGTGCTCTGATTATCACTCTCAATAGCCGAAAATAGCACAAAGATCGGCTTTTTGCCCTTTGCCCGCGGATGATCAACAAAGCGGGCCTTTTTTATATTAAATAAGCTCATTTAGCCAATAATCTGTAAAATTAATGTGATTTTTTTCACGAAATTATTAGATAGATTAATTGTTATCACATTTTATTCATGGTAATTTAATAAACATTAAGCAAATCTCCGATCGCTTAACTTTTGCTTGGCTTTCTCCGAAGTCCAAGCTTCTTTAGGGCGTGTCATCAATTAAGCCATATCATGATTGAGGCAAGCTAGATCGCTGACAGGAAGTTTTGAGCCAATTTATCATAGCGCGTAGCAATACCTCGATACTGCTTGAGCTTGGCGAAGAAGTTCTCGATCAGATTCTTGCCTTATAAAGACGTTGGTCATAATCACGCTGATCAATCGCGTTACTTTTGGACGGCATCATAATCTGACCATTGATCTTATGGATTGGATCAATCACCCGATCCTTGGAATTGTAGGCTTTATCCATGAGCCAAGTCTGACTTAACGATAAGTCCAGCATCACATCAGCACCATTTAAGTCATGAGCCTGCTCGGCAGTGAGATAAAATCCTGTTGGGTTGCCTAAAGCATCAGTACGAGCATGAATTTTGGTACTTAAGCCACCTTTACTGCGTCCAATCGCCTGTTCTTTTTTTTTCCGGCACTGTGTTGATGAGCGCGCACAATGGTTGAATCCAGCATGGCATATTCATTATCACTATTCCTTGCCAGCACTTCAAAAACTTTCTGCCATACGCCTGCTTTAGCCCAACGGCTAAAGCGAGTGTGCACGGCTCAAAAATCCCCAAAGCGTTCTGGTAAATCTCGCCACGGAATACCTGAACGATACCGATACAATACTGCTTTAACAAATAGCCTGTTGTCTTTGGCAGTTACTCCAACAGTACTCGCTCGTCTGGGCAACAGATCCTTAATCTGTTCCCACTGATCATCTCTTAATGCATAGCGTTTAGTGATAAAAAAATAATGAGGGCAGATTAGATTTTCTCAAGCTAATTGATGACAGGCACTAGTTACTAGATAGTAAATTTAGCTGAAAGCACTTAAGCATATAACACCCTGCTACGTAGTAGATATTGGTGGGGGCTTTTTTCATCCAAAGGTAAATGAAAACGAGTCAAAAAATTAGGTAATAGGTGTGTAGGGTGCTGAGATTAATACAGATTATAATAGTGTAACTGTTACACATCAAGAATGGATTATCCGGATCCACAGGATGATGGTGATAAGACAACGTACTTACCAGCTGGACATTTTTATGATGTTATTGCTGGTGAATATGTCACTTCAATCCATTTCCAAAATGGTCCGGTAAAAGAAAATGGTGTGAATGGTGCAACCAGTGAAGCATTACTTGCAATCTTGATCCACTGCACCAAAGTTTTGAACGATAATTTCTCCTGTGATGAAAATAAGTGTGCTATTTCCTATATGGAAAATGCTTTAGCATTGTTTGAGCAACGTACCAAAGATTGTCAAGTTAGTGGTGTTAAAAGCCAGAACATCGCTTAATTAATTATTTGATCTACCAAACCCCAAAGTATTTCAAATGTTTAGGAGTTTAGGGAGGAGAGTTCCCTATGACCTGATTCAATAACCTAGATATGAGATGGTCACACTTGGAAGCAGCATCAAATGTTTGTAGACACTCCATTCTCAGGTGAATGCTACAAATGAATATATTTCATATTGCGAATATACGTATATTCATATATAAAGGCATGATTCATTTATAAGGGTAAAGCTCATGAATCAAATGCCAAAAGTCCAAATTTATCATAACCCAGCCTGTGGCACGTCACGTAATACGCTGGCGTTAATTCGCAATGCGGGAATTGAGCCGGAAGTGATTGAATATCTGGTTACGCCACCCTCTAAAGATCAGCTGGTCAATATGATTCGGGACGCCGGTTTAACGGTTCGTGAAGTCTTGCGTAAAAATGTCCATCCCTATGCCGAGCTAAATCTGGATGATGCGAGCTGGAGTGATGAGAAACTGGTTGATGCCATGCTGCAGCATCCAATCCTGATCAACCGTCCGTTGGTGGTCACCGAGTTCGGAACGCGTTTATGCCGTCCTTCCGAAGTCGTGCTGGATATTCTGCCTTTGCCTCAATTAGGAGCCTTTGCCAAAGAAGACGGTGAATTCATTATTGATGAACAGGGCAATCGGCTGAAATAAAGCGTCTTGGATAGCAAAAAACCCTAATTTGATTAGGGCTTTTTTGTGAAAATACATTGACGATGATCAATATAATTTACATACTGGTGAAATAGGTCCTTGATGGATAAAGGAATTGGATCATCAGCAGGCAGTTTCCCTGTATCAGGTTTTGACGGATAAGACCCGTCTTCAGATTCTGCAAATGTTACAGGCAGGGGAGTGTTGTGCATGTGAATTGCTCAAGAATCTGTCGATTAGTCAATCAACCTTATCTCACCACATGAAGTGTTTGACTGAATCGGGTCTGGTTAAAGGCAGAAAAAACGGACGCTGGATACACTATTCACTGAATCCCATCCGTGCTCAAGAACTGTCTCTATTTACACAAGCACTATTATTCCCCCAAGACCAGGAGATTTAAATGGATCAAATAATTGTCCTCTTTGCTTGGTTGAATAACACTCTGCTCAAAATGACCTGGTTGTCAGAGGGTGTGCGCTGGCTGGTTGAAAATGTCTTCGGTTTATCTGTCGCAACCCGTCTGGGTGGCAGTATTCACTTCTTTATCTATGATGTCTTCAAGATCTTTATTCTGCTCTCGGTTCTGATCTATACCCTGTCGTATATCCAAAGTTATTTTCCGCCTGAACGCACCCGGCAGATTTTAGGCCGAATGACCGGGATCAAAGCCAATATCATGGGGGCTTTACTCGGCACCATTACGCCATTTTGTTCCTGTTCCTCGATTCCTCTGTTTATCGGGTTTACCCGTGCAGGATTGCCTGTGGGGGTGACCTTTTCATTTCTGATCTCATCTCCGCTGGTCGATCTGGCTTCGATTATTTTATTGGCCAGTATTTTTAACTGGAAAATCGCCATGATCTATGTACTACTGGGTTTAGTGCTGGCGGTATTGGGTGGCTCCTTGATTAGCTATCTGAAAATGGAAAAGTATGTGGCTGAGTTTGTGACCCATCATCAGGCGATTCCGGGAGAAGATGAAGATTTCAGTATGACCGCGAAAGAGCGGCGCGCATTTGCCTGGGAACAGGTGGTGGAGATTTTTAGCAAGGTCTGGATCTATGTGTTGATTGGGGTAGGGATTGGTGCGGCGATTCATAACTGGATTCCTGAACAGTGGATTACCGCCTTGCTTGGTCAGGAACACTGGTATTCTGTACTGATTGCCACGATTATAGGTATGCCAATGTATGCGGATATCTTTGGTACCTTGCCGATTGCGGAAGCACTCGTGACCAAAGGCGTGGGTTTGGGGACGGTATTGGCCTTTATGATGGCGGTCACTGCACTTTCCCTGCCATCTCTAATCCTGTTAAAGCAGGTAGTGAAAACGCGCTTATTGGGCCTGTTTGTTGGCATTATTTTTGTGGGAATCTTGATTATTGGCTATAGCCTGAATATTTTGGGTTACTGGTTTTTGTAAAATGTTTGGAGAATAAAAGATGAAAATTAAAGTCTTAGGTACAGGTTGCCGTAAATGTAAGGCACTGTTGGCGGCAACCGAAGAAGCCGTCAAAAGTACCGGTGTGCAAGCAGACATTGAATATGTTACCGATATGATGCAGATTGCCGAAATCGGTCTGCTAAGCACACCGGGTCTGATGATTGATAATAAAATTGTCTCCAGTGGTAAAGTTCTGGAAGGTCAGGCTGTCGCGGAACTGATCGAGAAAAATAAATAACTTCAAAATTGAAGTTATAGAGAAGAAAACCAGTGGTTTAAGCCGCTGGTTTTTCTACATTGGAAAAAGAGGAAAACTGTTAAATCCAGCGCTTTCTGGAAAGCATATCCTGATCCGGATATAATTTTTGACAGGTCGTCTTTACTATATATATGGATATGTATATATTTGCATAACAGAATGGGAGCAGCTATGGACCACGTTCAGTTTTTTAAATGTTTATCTGATGAAACACGTCTCAGTATTGTCCTGCTGATTGCACAAAACAAAGAACAATGCGTCTGTGATCTGACCGATAAACTCCAGTTAAGCCAGCCGAAAATTTCACGCCATTTGGCTTTGTTACGTTCTTGTGGTTTGCTTAACGATCGCCGGCAGAGCCAATGGGTGTATTACAGCATCAATCCGCAATTACCGGTCTGGTGTTTTGAAATTCTAGATGTACTGAAACGTAGCGAAGTTCCGGTTTTATTCAATTCTTCCGCTCTATCGATTCAGAGCCATTGCGAGTAAGTTTTCATGAAGTTTTTATTTTTATGTACCGGCAACAGTTGCCGCAGTATTCTCTCTGAAGTGTTGTTTAACAGCCGCGCACCAGAAGGCTGGGTGGCTTATAGTGCCGGCAGCAAACCTTCTGGTCAGGTACATCCCTTGACAATTAAGACTTTGCAGAATTTGGGTTTATCCACTGAAGGTTTATCCAGCAAAACGATTGATGCCTGTGAACAGTACCAGCCAGAGGTGGTGATTACCGTCTGTGATGCGGCTGCACAAGAGGGGTGTCCATTGTATCTGGGGGGAGCGATCAAGGCGCATTGGGGGCTGTCAGATCCTTCGCATCTGGATTTACCCAAAGAAGAAAAATTACAGGTCTTCTTGACCACGGTAGAGCACATCAACAAACGCCTGGATGCTTTATTTGCCTTGGATCCAGAAAAAATGAGCCGTCCGGAACTCATTGCCGCAATCAATCAAATTTCTCATCTTTAATCGAGCCGATCATGTCTAAACCCGGATTGTCCTTTTTAGATCGTAACCTGACCCTGTGGATCTTTGTGGCCATGGCATTGGGTGTGGCGATTGGGGTGTTTTTCCCGCAAGCATCGACAGCACTGGATGCCATGAGCATCAACTCGGTCAATCTGCCGATTGCGATTGGCCTGATCCTGATGATGTATCCGCCATTGGCTAAAGTCGATTATGCGACTTTGCCACAGGTGTTTCAGGATAAAAAGACCTTGGCCTTGTCCCTGATCCAGAACTGGCTGATTGCCCCGGTGCTCATGTTTGTACTGGCCATCGTCTTTCTCAGCGATTATCCGGAATATATGACTGGTCTGATCCTGATTGGTCTAGCGCGCTGCATTGCCATGGTGCTGATCTGGAATGGTCTGGCTTGTGGTGATAACCAATACGGTGCTGCATTGGTTGCGTTTAACAGTATTTTCCAGATTCTGTTCTTCAGTAGTTATGCTTGGTTCTTCCTGACCTATTTTCCACCATTTTTTGGGGTGGAAGGGCATGTGATCCATGTTGATTTCTGGACGATTGCCAATGCCGTCTTGATCTATCTGGGGATTCCTTTCCTGATGGGTTTCCTGACCCGCCTGTCGTTGGTCAAAGCTAAAGGGCTGGACTGGTATCAGACCCGGTTTTTACCCAAAATTGGCCCGCTCAGCTTACTTGCCTTGCTGTTCACCATTGTGGCGATGTTTAGCCTGAAAGGTGGCGATGTGGTGAGTTTGCCGATGGATGTGTTACGCATCGCGATTCCATTGACGCTTTACTTTGTGCTGATGTTCTTTGTCAGCTTCTTTATGAGCAAATGGATGGGCAATGACTATCCGAAAACCACGGCTATTTCATTTACTGCTGCAGGCAATAACTTTGAGTTGGCACTGGCAGTTGCGATTGCGACCTTTGGTCTAGCTTCTCCGATTGCCTTTACCACCATTATTGGGCCTTTGGTGGAAGTGCCGGTGCTGATTGCGCTGGTCAGCGTATCGTTATGGCTGAAGAAAAAATATTACCCTAATTCTTAAGAGGCTGATATGAGTCTCCCAAATCTTGAATTTGATCTTTTACCAACACCCACGTTTGCCGAGGTGCAGGCCAAAGAACTGACCCATCCGCCACGGATGTTATTACTGTATGGATCAAACCGCGAGCGCTCGTACAGCCGACTGGCGGTAATGGAAGCCGGCCGCATTTTGGAGCGGTTTGGCTGTGAGGTCAAAATTTTTCATCCCAAAGGATTACCGTTGCCTGAAGATGGCGATCTGGAACATCCGAAAGTGAAGGAACTGCATGAATTGCTGGCCTGGTCCGAAGGTATGGTCTGGTGTTCACCGGAACGGCATGGCTCGATGAGTTCAATCTTTAAGGCACAGATTGACTGGATTCCACTGGCAGCGGGTGCCATTCGTGCCACACAGGGCAAAACCCTGGCACTGATGCAGGTCAGCGGCGGCTCGCAGTCTTTTAATAGTGTGAATCAGATGCGCATTTTGGGGCGCTGGATGCGTATGATCACGATTCCGAACCAGTCTTCTATTCCCAAGGCCTTTTTGGAATTCGATGAAGAGGGACGTATGAAACCGTCATCCTTGTATGATCGCATTGTCGATGTGATGGAAGAACTGTATAAGTTTACCTTGTTGACCCGTGGGCAAAGTGCTTACTTGACCAACCGTTACTCGGAACGCAAGGAATCGGCTGAAGAACTCTCTAAACGAGTGAACCAGCGCAGTTTGTAAGGCTGGATTTGCTTGAATTCAGGTTTGTCCTGTCAATATAAGATGAATATGCTGGAACCCGCTGTAAAAGCGGGCTTCTGCATCAAGAACAACAGAAAAGTACAAGGGGAAAGGCTTTGGACACAAAACAGATCGAAACAGATGTGATTATCATCGGTGGTGGACAGGCCGGTTTGTCCACGGCCTATTTCTTAAAGCGTAAGAACATTCCGTTTATCATCCTGGATGATCAGCCTCAGCCTGGAGGTGCTTGGCAGCATTCCTGGGAGTCCTTGCGTCTTTTCTCCCCGAATAGCTGGAGCTCCCTGTCGGGCTGGATGATGCCGGCGACCGAACAGACCTATCCGACCCGTCATGAAGTGATTAACTATTTGACCGCCTATGAGCAGCGCTATCACTTTCCTGTAGTTCGTCCGGTGCATGTGGATCGCGTGGAAAACCAGGGGACATATTTAGAGGTCTATGCTGGTGAACGATGCTGGAAAGCCAAAGCGGTGGTAAGCGCTACCGGAACATGGAGTCAACCCTTTATTCCCGAGTATGCCGGCCGTGAGCATTTTCAGGGCGTGCAACTGCATTCCGCAGATTATAAAAATGCTGAGTTATTTAAAAACAAGAAAGTCATGGTGGTGGGTGGCGGTAACTCTGGTGCACAAATCTTGGCAGAAGTATCTCAGGTGGCCGAAACGCTTTGGATCACCCAGACACCGCCGCAGTTTCTGGCAGATGATGTCGATGGCCGTGTCCTGTTCTTAAGGGCGACTGAGCGCCTGAAAGCCCAGCAGGAAGGTAGAAAAATTGAGCAGCCCATTGGTGGGCTGGGTGATATTGTCATGATTGATTCAGTTAAAGATGCACGTGAGCGAGGCGTTTTGCAGAGCAGGCGTCCATTTTCAGCTTTTACAGAACATGGCGTGATTTGGGAAGATGGCAGCACGGCACAAGTGGATGCAGTGATCTGGTGTACCGGATTTAAAGCGGCGCTGAATCATCTCAGCAGCCTTGGAATTATCCAGCCAGACCAGACCATCGCGGTTAAGAACGGCCGCTCGGTTCAGTTGCCGAATTTATGGCTGGTGGGCTATGGAGAATGGACCGGTGCTGCTTCGGCAACGCTGGTGGGTGTTTCTCGGACATCTAGGGCAGTGGCAGAAGAAATAGCCTCATTTTTAGGATAACAGCGTGATTTAAATCCTGCAAAAAACGTGCTTGTGTTTGGGCGTAAACGTTTAAGTAGGACTCGCCTCAGTTTAAAGAGGCGAGGATGTCAAATACCCACATTCAATGGATAGGATATGTCACAAGATTTACGTTCGGTAAATGCTGCGTTTTGTTCCAGAGAATAAATATGATGATAGTTTAAACTCCAGGATGTTGGTTCATTCGGTAAATTAAACTTGTACTGATAAGTCGCTGACTCTTGTGGCTTATGCGCGAGTGTTAAATCATTGGCTGCACATTCGAAGTTATCATGAGTTGCTAGTTGTTGCCCATCTTGTCCTATGATCTGAATAGAAGGCTGACAATTTTCAAAATATTCCGTTGTTGTTCCCGAATTGTTATTGGTGACTTGAATCGTGACAGCAATATTTTCTTCTGGATTGGGATGGAGTGGAAGGCCTTGCTGAGTCTCCAGTATAGAGCCTGTTTCAAGATCGATTAATTGCATTTTAAGGTTAATTTGGTCGCAGGTTTTCTCTATGGTGCCACTCGACCATAAAACGAATTGATTATCATCTGGTAATACTTCGCCCTCTGATGGCATTGGTGAACTAAGTATGGGTGGATTACCACCTGTAGACGGCAGCCCCGTACCTCCTAAAGAAACGCCACCAACTGAAAAAGAATCTCCCTCGCCACAACCTAATAAAACACAAGGAATAAAACAGTAAAGAGACAAATTGCTTAACTTCAAAATTTTATACCTTTAGGATTACTGGACTACATTACAATAATTATACAATACGAGAATATATTAATTTAATATTTTTTATTTATAAGAAATATATATTATTTTTTTTTGATATCAATAATTTCATCATATTGATAGATTCCCAAGCTAAATCGGTGACAAGCATCTACCTTTCCTTCATCTTGTTGAGAGAATTCTAGTGCTTTACTTAACATTTTCTGAGCATATTCCTGCCATAGCTGAGTACCGTACTCTCGAAGCTCACGAATAGACTCTTCGGTTAATTCATCTGCTCGTAAGCTTTGCTCAAGATATTCATTCTTTGTGATGAAAATATTGGCTATCCCACAGCAGAGATGGTCGAATGCAGACTGAGAAAGAAGTACCTGGCTGTCATAAAGACTATTGCTGGGGGTAAAAGACTCTGTATGTAAAATAACCGTATTGGCTAATTCAGTCACTAAGCCTAAACGCTGCAGTTCCAGTAACATTGCACGTGGATGTTTGTCTTGAGAAACTTCTTTAGCTAATGTTTCAAAACTGATGTCTTGCCCGCTGAAAGCAATTCGTTTATGCCACTTTTTTTGAATCCATAAAGTAACAATTCGCGCAGGTACGCTTGGGCTTGGAGGAGAATGATTATGATGAGCTTGTTCAAGAGACCTTTGCTTAAATGTACTCACTTCTCTTCGATTTAGTCCAGATAACAAGCTTATGGAAGAGTCTGTTTTTTTCTGCTGCAAATATGCTAATTCTTTTTCAGCTTCATGATAAAAAACAGATTTTAATGAATGAGAAAATTCGCTATAGCCTACACCCGATTTCAATAACCAAGATACCAATGGCTCCATAATCTTTAGGACATTTATAAGCGCAATGTCTGAACTAGGGAGGTTGGAATCAGGCATAGATGTAATCCTATATAAAAACTCAACTTATGAATTATAATTTAAGAAAGAGATGATACCAGCATTCAATACATATAAATTAAGAAAAAATAAATAATGTTTGATTTATATCGCAATTTTTCAGTCTAAATTGCTTTGATAATTCATTCTCAATGGAAACTCTAACTCAAATAAAATACTAAATCGTTTTAGATTTTTTTGAATGATAGGCCCAGTAAAAATCGGTTACTGTCAGATTGGGTTTGAGCGAAGTACAATTTATACTTTTATTTATTTTTAACATAAATTTTCTTCAATTGCTCTACAACATTTCTCCAGTATATTTGTAAGTTTAACTTAACTATTTAAGTTGACTTTAAAGCCATTTGTAAGATTTAATCTATTAAAAAATAATAAAACGTGACCTAGTATTCATTATTTTTATATAAAAATGTGAAAAATGAACATTTTTTGTGGTAAATTTACCGCCATTGATAAATTAATGTGCAAATTGCACATTTAGGGGTTTGGCATGAAGATCTATAACTCAGTTAAAAAAGCATCCTTCTTACTAATAGGTGGTGCCTTGGTCAACTTTTCCTATGCAGCGACAGAAGCTTTAACCGCTGATATGAAAGTATATAAAGTGGATCAATTGAACAAGAAAAAGGAATTAAAGCCTTCAGATCAAGTTAAACCAAATACATTGCTTGAATATAAGGTCGAATATTCAAATGTATCTGCGAATAGCCTGAAAAATTTGAAATTAAATTTACCGCTTCCTGAATTTGTCACTTATACCGGCCAAAGTGTTCCAAAAGATACCTATGCTTCGATTGATGGCAAGTTTTTTGCTAAAGCACCCCTGACCCGAGTGGAAAATGGCAAAAAAGTGAATGTTCCACTAAATGAATATCGTGTTCTGCAATGGAATGTGAATGAGTTAAAAGCGAAACAAAAAATCACTGTTTCGGCTCAAGTTCGTGTCAACACTTCTAAATAATTTTTTCACGTCGTTTTAAACGTTTTATGGTTGATTTTTTTATGAAACAACATTTTCAATTAAGTAAAGTCGCGACTGCTTTAGCTGTTGTGGGTGGGGTGTCGCTATTTGGCAATTCTGCGATGGCAGCAACATCTACGCCTTTAGCGGGTCAAAATATCAGTAACGTGGCAACAGCAACTTATACCGATAATACAAATACTGAACGTGTGGTCACATCTAATGTGGTTAAGACCCTGGTAGCACAAGTAGGCAGCTTTACCTTGGTGCAGTCTAATGAACGTCAAACAGCGGCAAACAGTAGTGTAAGCTTCCCGCATATTCTGACCAACACGGGTAACGGCACAGACTCATTCACACTTAAAATTGCAAATGATACCGGCACGTTTGATTGGGCCAGTTATAATGTTTATGTTGACCGCAATCAGGATGGTATAGCTGATAATGATGTGGCTTTAACAGAAACAACAGCAATTGAATTAGCTGCCGGTGAATCTATCGGTCTGGTTGTGGTTGCTAAAACACCATTAGCCGCAACTGCAAGTCAGTATGACAGCCTCACATTGACTGCAACAGCAAAAACAGCAGCTTTATATGATACTGGCAAAGATACCGCATCAAATATAGATAAAGCGACAATTATTACTGGCGCTGTCATTGAAATTAAAAAAGAAGCTAGTGTCAGCACAATTGGTGCAAATGGCTATATCACCTATACATTGACTTTCCAAAACAAAGGTACAGCAGCGGCAACTTCAGATGTCATTATTTATGACGTACTGCCAAGTAATGTAACATTTGATACATCAACCACAGCTGATGCAAAGTTGGTTGCTTATTACAATGGCAGCTCAACGGCGCTTAATCCTGGCAATACTGATGCTGACGGTTTCTACTTTAAGACCCGTAGTGATGAGAAAGAAGCTTTTACCTTTAATGCAGGCAAGCTTGCTGCAGGATCGACGGGTAAATTAACCTTTACCGTTAAGGTCAAAAATGCTGCGGAAAATGGTGAAAAAATTACCAACACGGCATATGCGGATACTGACGGCTATACATCAGGCACCAATACACCATTAACACCGGATAATGTCCCAACAGTTCCACCGACAACGACGGATACAACCCTAGTTCCATCGAACCCGAACAATGTCACCGTACTGGGTACAACTTCTCACTCGATTAACGATGATGCATCTGTTTCCTGGATTGACAACAATGTTCCAACCGGTAGCGCTGCAGGCATTGATGACCAAGTTCATGCAGCGGCTGTGCAAGGTCAGGCGATTGTCTTTGGTAATAACACCACAGACGGTGATGTTATTTATGTTCATAACTCAGGGACAACGACTGACAGCTATAACCTGAGTGTTGCAGCTGCGGCAGGTTCATCTTTGCCGGCCGGCAGCATTATCGAAATTCTGAAAGCTGATGGTAAAACACCGGTAACAGATAACAACACTGGCCCGATTGCAGCTGGCGGAAGCTTAAAATTTGTAGTACGCGTTACTTTGCCAACCAGTGGTACAGTTGATGCAGACACTAAACTGACGATGACGAGCGCTTCTGTTAGCAACAGCAGCAATAAAGATACTATTTCTTTGGTTGTTGATTCATTCACAAAAAGTGCTGTGGATTTAATACATAACAAAGGCACAACAAGTTCGCCAGTTTATGTTGGTGATGGGCAGAAGAGCAGTACAGGTGTTCCTGACACAGCTTTAGTACCTGGTACATCTAAACAGCTGGATGTTACGATCAAAAATACAGGCGGTACGCCGGACAATTACAATATTACAGTTGAAGGTGTTCCAACTGGCTGGACAGCAGAACTGTTTGGAAAAGATGCGTCAGGTAATTGTACAAATACCAAAGTCACCAACTCTGGCACCATTGCCAATGGCAGTACAGGTAGTTACTGCCTGGTCGTTACTGCACCAGACGGCACGCCAGCAACCAATATTCCAGCAACCATTACAGTCAAGATCAGCTCGCCATCGACTGGCACTAGCGACGAGATTGGATTTAACCTGACGATTGCAGAACAGCGCGCGATAAGCTTCACGCCAGACCGCCAAGGCCAGTTAGCACCAGGTGGCAGCATTATTTACAGTCATACTTTAACCAACATTGGTAACGTCACTGAAGCTGATGGTAGCAAAACACTAGATTTTGCTTTACCAACACCGTCAGCAGGTGAAACGGTCACTGTTTATGTAGACGTAAATGGTAACGGCATACTTGATACTAATGAGTTGGTAACCGGTACCGGCACAGGAACTTTAAACAGCATTTTACAAAATGCAAAATTTGATCCATCTAAGTTAGCCGGCTTGCAGCAAGGTGAGTCAGTTACTGTTTATGTAAAAGTTGAAGCAGCTGCAACAGCAACAGCAGGTCAATCTTATACATCTACAGTGCAAATTAATCCTGAAACTGGTGCTACTTTAGGTTCAAACAGCATCCTGTCGATTACAGATCGCACAGTTATTAACCTGGGTTCAGTTCGTTTGGAAAAATTACAGGTTGCTGCAGACTGTACTGTAACACCTACTGATTCTGAGTACACTGGCAATCTGCAAAACGCTAAACCAGGCCAATGCGTATTCTATAAAGTGACGGCAACGAATCAGGGTAATGCTGATGCAACTGCGGTTATGATCAATGATGCTGTACCTGCATACACAACATACAAAGCGGGTTCAGTTGCACGTGATCCATCAACTCAAGGTACTGCACCAACCGAAACCAGCGGTAATGTAAGTTACAACGTTGGCACTTTAATTCCAGGTGCTTATGCAACATTGAAATTCGCTGTTACAGTTGATAAAGCCACTCAATAATCTTGTTTAAACCTGTATGCCTCTTTTTCGAAAGGGGTATACAGATATGTCTTTAATTATTTGTATTATTTATCTTTATTTTGGGGCTGGGTCAATGAAAAAAGCAATGAATAAAAAAGTGGAGACGTTATCTTTGTCTGCGCTTGCTTCAGCTTTGTTCTTTGCACAGCAAAGTCATGCGGTAATGCCGGTTGCTGGCCAGATCATCCAGAACATTGCTTATGCAAGTTACCAAGTCAGCGATTTGAATGGTGGACAATTGCTGCAAACGACTCAATCCAATGCGGTAAATGTTGAAATTGCCAAGTTCTATGGTTTCGAGTTATTTCCAGATCAACTTCAACAGGTAGAAGCCGGTTCGAAAGTGATTTGGTTAAACCAGTTGACCAATACCAGTAATACAAATGCATGGTTTGATTTTAAACTCACACAAACTAATTACTTATCAAATTTTAAAATTTACCTCGATGCCAATCAAGATGGGGTATTTGATATTTCAGATACACTGATTGAAAATGGATTACAATTACAACCTAATCAGACCGTTCATGTGTGGGTGGTTGCAGATACGTCATTACAGACACCTGATCAGACCAAGCTAGAACTCCCTTTAGTCGCACAAATTCGTGAAGAGCCACAACTACAAAAAACCGTTAAAGATCCTGTACAAATTATTGAGCCAAAATTAAAAATAGAAAAACAAGTGGACCAAAGTGTGCTGAATGCCAGTCAGCAAGCACAGACCCTGAACTATAGCTTGATCATTTCCAATACCGCTGATCTTGCAGTGACTCCGACAGAGGTAAAGGTTGATGGACAATTACAGTCCCTGGTGATTGTTGAAGATCCTATTCCAGCTAATACCGTTTTTGAAGACATTCAGGTTCTTGAGAAAAATCAGGAGGTTGAAGTTCTACATCGAATTGCAGAAGGGGAATATACGCGTTATTTGCCAAGTGACAAGAATAAAATTGGCTATGCTGTCGTTGCTTATAAAAAACCATTTCAGCCTCAGCAAAAAAGCACAGTCCGCTTGACGGTCAAAACCAATCCAATCCTGAGCTATACCACTTTGCGCAATGAAGCGTATGTGCTACACCGTTCTGCTACAGGCAGTAAAAAAACCCTGTCTAATCGGGTGGAAACCAAAGTTGCAGGCAAGTTGGTCATTGAAAGTACAACCAGTAATTTCGAGAAAGTCGTTGAAACCGGGACGGTGAACGAGCCGATTTATGTCAAAGCAGATGCCGCCATCTGTAATGCCAACCGCTCTGTTTCAGATAAGGTTCGTATTCAACTGGTCTCCAAACTGACGGGTGATATTGTTTATGTCAATGCAGTAGAAAGTGGTGAAAATACCGGCATATTTCAGTTTACCGTGGATACTGAGGAAAAGGCTGAAAAAAACCTGTCCGATCAGATTTTACAGACGCTCAAGCGCGATCAGGTCAGTATTCACCTGACCGACTGTCTGGACGAGCAGGGCAAGGTGAGCCAAAATATTGAAGACATCTCAACGGAGATCACCACAGAAGTACTGATTGATCCCTACGGAGTTGTCTTTGATGCAAAAACAGGCCAGGCGGTCGAGGGTGCAACCGTCACTTTGACAGATGAATTCGGTCAGCCTGTTGCAGATAATGTTGTATTTGAACATGATCGGGTGACTGGTGAACTAAAGCCGTTTCCTGTACGACAGGTTACCTCGTCGACCGGTCAATTTGTTTATCCACATGTCAAGCCGGGCAGCTATAAACTGATGGTGGATACCACCACAATTCCAGGCCGAAAGTATAGTTTTGCCAGCAACCAGGCACTTTATCCGGTGGATTCATTTAATGGCAAGGCTGTGCATCCGGCATGGTCTTATGGTGGCCTGTTTACTTTAACCGCCGCCAGCCCAGCGCTGAATATTGATATTCCGATTGATCCGCTACTGGATCAATCGCTATTAATGGTCAAAAAAACCGCTCGGGACAGTTCGGTAGAGCTGGGTGATTTCACCAATTACAGCATTACCGTGAGTAATAAGGGTGATCAGCTGGCACATGATGTCAAATTGCAAGATACCTTACCGCGTGGTTTTAGTTATGTGCCAAATAGCATGCGGATTGATGGCAAGCCAGTGGCTGATCCTGAAGGCGGAAAAGGTCCGTATTTAACTTTGGGGCTAGGTGATCTTGCCGTAAATGCGAATGCTAAAATTGAATACCGTGTTCTGGTTGGACCGAATGCTTTAAATGGTGATGGGATTAACCGGGCACGTGCCGTCGATCGTTACGGTCTAAGTTCCAATGAAGCACAGGCCAAAGTGAAAGTTCGCCCAGGTGTATTCAGTGCTGACGCGTTTGTGGTGGGTAAGGTTTATACTGACTGTAACCGCAACGGAATTCAGGACAAAGGTGAATTAGGTGTGCCGGGTGTACGGCTGTACATGGAAGATGGCAGTTATGTGATTACTGACCGTGAAGGTAAATATGATTTCTATGGCGTATCCGCAAAGACCCATGTACTGAAATTAGATCGCACCACTTTGCCGGCAGGTGCTGAATTGATCACCCAGTCTAACCGCAATGCCGGTGACCCTTCTAGCCGTTTTGTCGATGTAAAACGTGGTGAATTACATCGTGCTGATTTCGCAATGGTGGATCAAGCAGGCACATGTTCTGCACCATTAACGGATGTGGTGAAACAGCGTCAAGAAAAAATTAATAGCAGTAATTTAAATCTTGAAAAGGCGATTAACAAGCAACTTTCTATTGATGCACCGAGCTATTTAGAAACCAGTACGCGTTCAGAAAATTCCCAAGGCTGTTTGGCCAGTGAGACTGATCAAAATTGCCTGCTCAATCGTGGTGAGTCTGCTCAAGCAAAGCAACCGCAATTACGCATAGATCCAGTTAAACCTCCTGTTTTGGTGAATCTTGAAGAATATTTAAAGCGTAATGATCACAATAGCCTGGAAATATTAAATCTTAAGGAAGGACAGGTTCTCCCTTTTGCCCAAACGACTATTCAAGTCCAGGGTGCAGCGGGCGCGACACAACGTGTTTTAGTCAATGATGTGATTGTGAAAGAAAAGCAGCGCGGTAAATTGGTCATCCTAGATGAGCAGCGTAAGCAAGGGGTTGAATATGTAGGTGTAGCATTAAGCACGGGTAAAAATAGCATCCGTGTGGAGCAATTGGATTTTGCGGGTAATATCCGGGAAAGCCAGCAGATTCAAGTGATTGTTCCAGATGACATTCATGACATTAAGTTAAAAAAAACTCAAGCATCCGTGATGGCAAATGGTCGTGATGTTATGCAACTGGTGGTACAGCTACAAGACAAACAAGGAATAAAAGTCGCTACACGTACCGCACTGACCTTAGACAGTGACATCGGTATGATTGATCTGCAAGATTTGAATCCAAATGAGCCCGGGATTCAAACCTTCATTGATGGCGGCGAGATGATTATACCGATCATTGCACCGAATACTGCTGGACGTGGAAAACTGCGCGTCAGTAGCGGTTTACTTAAACAAGAAATAGATATCCAGTTTGAGGCAGATTTACGTCCTCTGATTGCAGTCGGTTTAATTGAAGGCTCGATTAACTTCAATAATTTTGATAGCAAACAGCTGCATAGTGTTAATCGTAATGATGGCTTTGAAGACGAGTTGAATGAAATTGCCGAGTGGGGTAACGACACCTCGTTGAATGGTCGTGCTGCGATGTTCCTTAAAGGTAAAGTTAAAGGTGATTATCTTTTAACTCTTGCCTATGATTCAAATAAAAGTTCCAAACAACGCCTGTTCCGAGATATCCAACCTGATGAATATTATCCGGTTTATGGCGATGCTGCGGCAAAAGGCTTTGAAGCACAATCGACCAGCAAATTGTATGTCCGTTTAGACAAAGGGCGTTCCTATGCGATGTATGGTGACTATGTGACCCGTACAGAGAAAGATGAAGGTTTAGCTTTAGGGCAATATAACCGTTCATTGACAGGGCTTAAAGTGGGGCATGAAGGTGATCAGTTCCAATCTTCAGCTTTTGTCGCTGAAACCAAATCGCGTCAAGTGGTAACTGAAAATCGTGCTCTGGGTATTTCTGGTCCATATAGTCTCGGTTCAATTTCAAATGATCTGATTTTAGAAAACAGTGAAAAAGTTGAAGTGCTGACCCGTGACCGCAATAACCCGGGCCTGATTATTGCAAAACAAACCCTCACCCGTTTTTCTGATTATGAAGTCGATACCTATAGCAACAGTATTTATTTAAAACAAGCAGTCCCGAGTGTAGATAAAGACCTCAATCCAAACTTTATTCGTATTACGGTTGAGGCGGACGAAATTGGTGAAGAATATCAAGTCGGTGGTCTTAGCTTTAGTTATGCGATGAAGCCCCAGCTCAAAATTGGCGGCTCATTTGTTCAAAGTAATGATCCCCTGAAAGAAGAACAAATTGCCAGTTTAAATACTGTGGTGAAACTGGGCCAGTATGCCAAAGTGATTGCCGAAGTGGCACAGTCGAAGAATACGAATTCTACAGCAGATCAAGTGACCCAGATCAATAGCGGTGTAGCTGGCGAGAAGGATGAAGGCACGGCTGCCCGGGTAGAATTTGAATATGCACCAAGTTTTGCCCATGTGCGAGCGTATCACCAGCAAGCAGAAGACGGATTTCAAAATGATGCAGCCACTATTAGTGCAGGACGTAAAGAAAGTGGCATAAAAGTTTCAGCACCGATTGCGAAGCTTGGTTTGGCTCGTATGGAAGCGATTCGTACAGAAGACCAAAACAATAATGGGGTACGTACCGGTGTGTCTGCCAGTCTGGAACGTAATTTCTTTAAAATTCTCGCCGTGGAATTAGGTTTACGTCATTATGACGAAACCAGTACAGCTGCAACTTCGGCAACAGAAAATCAGGGCCCATATAATGGTACTACCGGGCGTATCAAATTTACCGGTAACTTGCCGTGGAAAGGGGCATCAGCCTTTGTCGAGTATGAACAGGATCTCTCCAATTCCGATAAACAGGTTTTGTCTGTAGGCGGGGCAGTTAAAGTCCTGCCAAATACTGAAGTCTATGCCCGTCATGAAGTGATTTCTGCGATTGACGGTTTGTATTCCATGAATACTACGGAAGAAACCAACAGCACGGTATTGGGTATTTCCAGTCAGTATATGAAAGATGCTTCCGCATTTAGTGAATACCGTGTTGCAGATGGTATGAGTAACCGTGAGGCGGAAGCGGCTATGGGTTTACGCAACCGTTGGCAGATTAAGCCGCATGTCTATATCAGTAGCAGTTTTGAACGAATTCAAAGCCTGTCTAAAAATATTGAAAATAGCGATAATGATTCAACAGCAGCGAGTCTGGGTCTGGAATATTTGGTTCACGACAATTGGAAAGCTATGACGCGTTTAGAGGCACGTCGTTCCGACAGTTCCGATACGATGATCAATAGCATTGGTTTTGCCCGTAAGTTGACAGATGATGCCACGATTTTGACCAAAAATACGGTTAATTTTGTCGATAATAAAGACCCCGAGCGCGGTGATCATCTGCGAAACCGTTTCCAACTCGGTTTGGCATGGCGTGATGATGAACACAATCAACTGGATGTCCTGTCAAAAATTGAATATTACTATGAGGATAATGCAACTGACCTAGAAGCAGCATTTAAGCGTGAATCCTATGTGTCATCTACGCATTTAAACTATCATCCTTATCGCCAGCTGACTTTGTCTGGTCAGTATGCAGCAAAATGGTCCACCTTGGATGAAGAAAAAGTTACAAGTTCGGCTTTAACCCAGTTGCTCAGTGGTCGAGTCATTTATGATTTGAATGAACGCTGGGACATGAGCCTGCAGGCCGGTTCACTTTGGGCAAACCATGGGGCAGGGACACGTTATTTGCTGGGTGCAGAAGTGGGTTATTTGCTGGCAACCAATCTCTGGGTTTCTGCAGGATATAATTTCCTCGGTTATCAGGATGATGAATTAGCTAATACCAGTTCCAGCGGTCAAGGGGCCTATTTAAGATTTAGATTCAAGTTTGATGAGGACCTGTTTGGACGCCGTAATTCTGGGGTAAATTCTTCTTTAGAATCGGTGCAGGAGCAATAATTCATGCGATTAAAATCAATGCTTCTGCTCAGCGCCTGTTTATATCCCATATGCCATTCTGTTCAGGCACAGACCCTACAGTCCTCTGCTGTTGAAGCCGAGGTGTTAAGCCAGCAGTTACAGCCTTATCAGCAGGTCAGTGATGCTCAAACACGTTATCAGGCCTCTAAAGCACAGATTTGGTTAAGTTATGCGAAAAATGAGTTTTTAGAACGGAGTCTAACGACTGCTGGAAGGGAAGCTCTAGCTCAAGGGCATCAGATTGCAGAAAAATTAGCCCAGAAACAGCCGCTCAGTTTAACTACGCCTATTTTAACTGTTTCACAAGTCATGCGCCGGGACTTATGGTGGCAGGTGGAATATTTCAAACAAAGCGGGGCATTGGAAAAAGCTCCTGAGCAATTGGCTCATGCAGAAGTGATGTTGGTTTGGGCGGCAGCAGAATATTGCGAACTGGGCTGGCGACATGCCAGAGAACATTTTGATGCTGCTGAACAGGCGCTATACCAGGTGGCTGTCGCAACACGACAGGATCATATTGATACAGTGAAATGGGATGGGCAAGCTTTACCAAGTTTAAAGCAGCTTAATGGACCGGGCTGCCAAGGGGTAAATGTTGATTACTGGCCATTGAAGGTGTCAGCTCCTATCCAGGACCAGACCAGCAAGCCAGCCTTAACAGAACCAGATCCAAAGATTGAAAACGTGGTGCATTTTGCCGTGGATCGCGCCGATTTAAATGCTGAAGCAAAAGCGGTCCTGGATCACTTAAGCACCTTTTTGCTTGAGTACCCTGACATCCAGATGACCTTGGTGGGATATACAGATCTGCGAGCCAGCGATGCTTACAACCTAAAATTGTCGCAACGCCGTATTCAAACGGTACGTGATTATTTAGTGGTTCAAGGGGTGTCCGCAGCACGTATTTCCGAAAAAGCGAAAGGAAAACAAGACTGGGTAGCTGATCCGCAACAAAATATTGCCCATGCCAAAAGCCGCCGGGTGGTGATTGAATTCGATGATGCTGAAGTGCATGTACAGCCACAGTGGCGTGATTTACAGCCAGAGCCATGATCAGGAATTGCAAGGATTAAAAGATGAAAAAAGCAATGTGTAAAAAAATTCTGGCGATTTCCATGCTGACGGCTGCCCTAAATACTCAGGCCTATGCCGTTGCTGATGTAAACCTGTCTACTAAAGTCATTCAGCGTAGTTTTGTGAATTTGGGTTTTGAAACTGTGCCGGACCCAAAATGGAGAAATACGGATAAAACTTCAAAATATTGTTATGATTATACTGGATTAAATGGAAGTGGCAGTCATACAGGAAGCTGGACTCAAGGTCACTGTCTATTTGATCAGCGAGGTGTTTTGGGGTGGCGAACAACAGCAAGTACGAAAGATGGTGATAAGGCCGAGATTTCACGCCGTGAAATTGAGTTTTGGAAGTATGGTGGGTGGAATGGTATTAATGCATATAATGGAACATATTATGCGGAATTAAATGCGCATGAACCTTCAAGCTTGTATCAAAACGTTTGTGTCTCAGATCAAGATAAAATGACGTGGTCTTTACGTCATGCTGTACGAAATAATGTTACTACAGAAAAAATTAAGTTTTTTATCAGTGATGAAATTGTAGATCCAATTCCGAATGGGGGAACTGCAAATGCAATTACTGTTACTGGAAAGCAATATTTCAGTAATGATCAGGGGCAAACAGAATTTAGTTCTGATTCAAGTTATTTAAAAAAGTGGAAAGAGCACAAACAATCTACAGCAGTAGCTCTTAAAACCTTTTTAAATGGTGCAACAGCTAAAGTTAAAGCATTTGGTTTTGAAGGTGTAGGCACGGGTGAAGAAGGCAACTGGCTAGATGATATTAAACTAAATTTAAAGCCAGCAATTGAATTTTCTGCAGAGAGTGGGGCGGTGTTGGAAAATGCTACAGGGAATTTACACTCAGTTGATTTTAATATTGTTGGTTTAGTAGAAGGTGATATTGAAGTCGCTTTTATGATTGACAACAGTATTATTAATAATCCTGCACAGTATGGCAAAGACTATAAAATTTATGACAATAGCTCAGCACAGCCTATCGAAATTATCCCAACTCCAGATCCTAATAATCCAAAGATTCTGCGTTTTAAATATAAAATTAAATACAATTCAGCCCTTAAATATGACAGTGGGGTAACAGTTAAAGGTCTAGCGATACAAGTCTTTAATAATTTGGATAAAGAAGGTAATCGCATAATCCCGTTTGAGCTGGACAGAACACAAACTACTATTGCTGTAATGGATTTAAGTGATTGTGGCGGGCGAGTTTTTGAAGGTTTCCAATATGAAATTCAAGATGATGATGTCGATTTGGGGGTGATCAAACAGCTCGTAGATCAAGTCGCACTTCCAAATACGGCTGTTTCATACGAAATCACCTTATTGAATGACAGTCAAGCCACTGCGAATAATGTCGTATTAAAAGATCAGCTTCTGGCCAATTTGACTCAGGATCAGACGACCAGCTTGGTTTGTGAAGCGATTGAAAATGAAGTTAAAATAGCAAGCTGTCCTGTATTTACTTCTGCAACTGATGCTGCAAGTCAGTTATTTTCTCCAACAGGTTTAGCTTTGGGTAATGTGCCAGGAAAAGCAAAATTTAAATTCACTTTGTCTAATTTAAAAGTCAGTGCGAGTGATACTGGAACTGGTGAAAATAAGGGGTATATTGCGAATAAGGCTGAAGTCAGCACGACATCCAATGATATTAACCTTGACAATAATAATGCGATCGCTAAAAACCTGTATGCTGCAAAAAATGATTTATTTAATGCGGATGCCACCAAAACCGGAACTAACTTATTTGTGATTGATAATAATGGTCAACCGCTCTGGACTAAATCCAGCCATGAAAATAAGGCTTATTTTCCTTTAAGCATTAAAAATGAAGCGACCTTGGCCCAGGACTATCAATTGTATGCCTCTAGTACTGCGATCGCCCCAACACTCAGCACTGGCGGCTATTCAACATTAGTCAAGAGTGGCATTAATTCTTTTACCTCCGGCTTGAAAATCGAATTTTATAAGGCGGATGAGGCTCAATGTAAAACGGGTTTAAACACTCAGCAAATTACCCAGCTGAATGTTGCAGCAAATACCGTAGCACAAGTCTGCGCCGTGGTTACCGTCTCCCCATCTGTAACAGCGACCACTAATATCTGGTTCGCGATTGAATCACTGCAATCAGGGTTGGGTGACGTTATCTTAGATGCTGTGATTCCTCCAGCTCAAAAACGGCTGCTCGAACTGACCAATGACCAAAGCGCACAGGTGGGTATTGGCGGTACATACGTATTCTTGCACCGTTTGACTAACTATGGTGTAGCAGATGAAACCAAAGTTAAAGTCAGTCTGAATGCCGTGAATGGCAAAGATGGTTTTTTATATACCTTATTTGTCGATAAAAATGGTAACGATATGCTGGACGCGACCGATACATTGCTATCCGATCTAGAAACAGAGTTAAGCCATATTATCCGACCAAACCAATCCGTCACTTTATTAATAAAGGCTGAAGCACCTGCTACTGCAACGAATGGTATAAATAGCCAGGTAAAATTGATTGTTAAACCGGATAATACAGGAAAAGAAATAGCATTAGTTGATCTGATGAATACCGATTTAATTACAGTTAGCCCAAACCAATTAAAAATTCTTAAATCGCAGATGAAAGTTGAAAATTGCGATATGCCAGATAAGTCAGCAGTTATGAACGCAACCTATACGGTACAAAATGAAAACTTGAAGCCAAATCAATGTTTAATTTATCGTATCTTGGTGAAAAATATGGGTAATGCGCCGTTAAGCAATGTGGTCATTAACGATATGTACCCCGCTTATACTCAGCCCTGGAAATCAGGGACAGTTTTACCTATGACCAGCAGTGGTGAAGCGGTTGAAGATAATGCGAGCAGGGTAAAAACCACCTTTGTTGAATTGTTGCCGCAGCAACAAGAATCACTATATTTTGGCATTAAGCTAAACTAATGTCTAAGCTTGCCCTACATATGGGAGTTGTTGATTGTCGATTCATAGGCTTTCTTATGATAAAACGCATCGAGATCAAAAGAACCCATTCACGTTAGCGTTCTAACTAATAATTATTCCAAAAAATAAGAGCTGATAAATCAGCTCTTATTTTTTGGAATAATTATTTAATTAAGACAATTGAGCAGCACCAAAATCAGCTCGTTGATTACCTTTCTCTTGAGAGTTCACCAGTCTTGCTTTAGGCCTTTTGAGACAATCCCCAACTCTTTGCAGAGAGCAGAAATTCATAGTTTAATGCCATGAGGATGCTCTGCATATTAAAGTTATTGCGGTCTTCAGGTAACTGTAACAGAAGCGGTAAACGTGTTACGCCATTTTCACCATTAGCAAAGGCATAATGCCGTACTTTAGAGTCAATCACCGAAATTAAATTCTTCGCTTCCAGATAAACACTCTCTTGAGAGGCCTGTTTTTGAATAGCAATAATTCTAATATAGCAACGATCTCGAACCTCGATCAGATTCTGTTTTAATTCATTGATCTTCAATTCATGATTTTCAGATTTGTTAAACAGCCGTTTAAGAAAACTGCTATTTTCGGCATTTTGCATTTCGCGTTCTAACTGGCGTATGTGCTGCTGGATCTGGCGGGTTTGTTCCATCGCGCTATTGAGCAGTTCCCTAATTTCCTGAGTGGGGGCTGAAACCGCTTGTAGCTGTTGCTGATACTGAAATTCATCGTGAAAGATCACAAAGATTTGCGCACGACGTTGTTCCAGTAATTTTAAATAGGCAATTAATCGATATTTGAACAGACGTGCATGCTGATTAAACTGTAGCATGGGTTGCTGCGATAAAATTTCCAGTTGATGCAGAAACTCATTAATTAACCTTAAAATATTTAAATAGCAATATTCTAGTTCATCGGTATGTTGCACACTGTTTTTTAAGCCTTTTAGCAAAGGTTCGAGAATATTTAAGGATAAATCTTTTTCTAAGATTTCTAGATGCTCTTTCACCAAGTGGTCGATGGAAAAACTTTGAATATTTAAAATTTCTTTTAAACTTGGGATGAGATTTTGCTGATTATATTCATGCAGGGATTCAATTAGTTCCACAATATGCGGATTCATTTTGCGCTGAATACCAATGATTCGGTTCATCAGTTGTTTAAAATTTGCAAAATAATTCGCTTGATCCAGCTGTTGCGGGTCAAGAACCAAACCACTGATATAGAATCGATCCTCTTTACCAAAGTTTTCTTCGGTTAAAAAACGGCGAATTGAATAGGCAGAAACTGAACTGTCGTAGGTGCTGCTCAGGACAAAATAATATTGAAAGGTTTTGATAATTTCAAAGTCGCGAACGCGTTGTTGCTGAATAAAATAATCCTGAAAAATTACTAGTCCCTGTTCAGCATATTCACTCGGCAAAATATGGGCAAACCAGCTTCCCAGAATTTCACTTTTCATAAAAATTTCAAAGATAAAAGTTCGAACCTGCTCAATATCCAAATGCCGGTGATTTTCAGAAACAGTAAAATCTAAGTCCCGAATAATCAGGGCAGCGTCATACAGAAAGGCTTTTTTGATCAGTTGCTGTGCCTGAATGTCTGCTGAATGTTCTAGATCAATCTGGTTAATTTCACGCACAATACTTTCTAGGTAATCGGCAATCTGAAAGTCGGTTTGATAGCCTTGCAGATAGCTGAATGTACTCTTTATTCTGTGCGCGAGTTGCAGTAATTCGGAGTTTTGCGTGTCAAGCTGAAGATTTTTTAGGCTAGTATGACCTTTAAACTCAAAGGTCTGGTTCAGGTAATTCCATGCGATATTCTTGGCTTTCAGGTACTGGTCTTCTATTTTCTGATGCAATGCTTGCGGCGTCGTCGATAGGATGGACTGTAGTTGTTGTTGCCAATGCTTATCGAGAATAGGATCAATTTGTTTTAATTTTACCCGCAGCTGATAAGGAATATATGTTTGCATTGAAATCCAAAAACCTTGTAATAAGTTCAAACTTTTAGGGAAAATAAGTCGTGTGATTTATATCACAAATATAAGTCTTAACTGGGAATATAGCATAAAAAAAATCGATATCGGCTGTGTTCATTGCTGGTTAAATGATCTGAATCTGTGCTGAGCGTAAAAATGCAGTAACCCCACGACTCCAAGTAATCCGGTACCCTGCATGTTCAGGCCATTTTCCTGAAATCATCAGTTCAGGCAGAAACAGCGATGAATGCCTAGAGCATACTTCCAAGCATTGACATCCCTTCTGCACTACAGTGGCAGTGCATTCGTTGAACGCTCGGTAAAACAAATAGGACCGGAAAAATTGACGGCCATTTCTGGGCGATTTGACTCACGTCGATGTTATTGAAATAAACCGTGTTTTTTCATTATTTTGTGATATAAGTATCGTAAATAATGATTGGGAATTGCCCTATTGAGACAGGTTTTACTGGTGCCTCGTTTAAATCTGCGCAGCTTAATATTACTTTTAACGGTTTTAAGCGTGACCTGTCTGTTTGTCTTTGCTTTATTTTTTGTTAACTATACAGTGAAAGAGCGCCTGATCGATAACTCTCTGGCCTTGAATGCTGAATATTCCTCAAGGATTGCTGCCCATACCAACTATCAGTTTGAAGAAATCTTAAAAAATTTACGCTTTAGCGCCAGGCTGCTCGGTCAAGATTTTGCTAGTCCCAGCCTGAGGAATAGTGAAACGGCACGCCTGAAAAGCCAGTCCGGACATTTCAACAGTGTTTTTCTGGTTGACCGGGAAGGGCATATCATTTCATTTTTCCCGACCACCTTAAAGATTGATTCTAAACAGATCCATAAAACCCTTGGTATCACCGAGTCGCTCAAACGCAAGCAAACTTATATTTCTTCTCCATACTGGTCATCAACCAAAAGACTGATCGTGATTATTTCTGAACCAGTCTTCGATACCCAGGGGCAATACTTGGGCTTTATCGCCGGTACGATTTATCTACAAAGCAAGAATCTGGTCAGTGAAATGCTGGCCTCCAAATATGGTTACAAGAAAAATTATACCTATGTTATGGATGACCAAAAACGCATCATTTTTCATGCCGATACTCGGAAAATTGGCCAGAAAGTCCAGGTCAGTGATGGCTTAACCCCGATGCTTCAGCAACAAGATGGCGCTTTTCGTCTGATGAACGGCCAAGGCATAGATAGTCTAGTCGGCTTTTCACATATTCCCAGTGTGAACTGGATTGTGGTATCGCAGCAGCCGATTGACGAGCTGTTTGCTCAAGCCAACAGTATCATTATCAACGTATCCATCGGGATTACCCTGTTCTATTTCTTCATTTTCTTTGTGGTCTGGCGTTTATCGGGTTTGATTGCACTACCTTTAAACCATTTGGCGAAAATGGCCAGTATGCTAAATCAGCCGGAGATTCAGGAAAAAATTAACAGAATTGACCCTGTATATTTTGAGGTTGATCAGTTCAAAAATTCCCTGATGCTAAGTTCTCAGAATTTTAATGAAAAAATTGATGAGCTAAATCAGTCGGTGAATACCGATCCGTTGACCGGTTTATATAATCGCCGTGGGATGAAGCTGTTTCTTGAAGAATTTGTGCGTGTGCGTACCGAATTTGCGGTACTGGCAGTGGATATCGATTTTTTTAAAAAGGTAAATGACAGCTATGGCCATGACAAAGGCGATATTGTCTTACAAAGACTGGCCAGACTGATGAAATATCATTTTCGTGACAATGACATCTGCTGCCGTTCAGGGGGAGAGGAGTTTATTATTTTAATGGCTGCTTCAGACCCGATCACCGTTTTTCAGGCGGCAGAACGACTACGAAAGGCAGTTGAAATCACGGAAATCGAGGAAATTGGCATTGTCACCATTTCAATAGGCATTGCTTATTGGCCGCATAGTTCTGAGGATGTGGAAGAGGTACTGAAAATAGCAGATCAGCAGCTGTATCAGGCCAAGCGTGAGGGACGTAACTGCACGCGTTAATTTCAAGTATCTAACTGATGCAAACACGACAGAGAGAGTTGAGGTATTTGATATATAAGATTAGCTGTAGGCAGCTCTCATGCAAGGTATTCACGGATTATTTACACCGGCCTAATGTTATAATAAACATGTGAATTTTTAGACAATACAACATTTTAAACAGCGCTATGACATAAGGCCATTTTCGAACTTTATTGGGGAACTTTATGCCTAAATCATCTCGTGACTTATTTTCACCGGATGTATTCGACCTTAAGTCGTTTATTTCTCCTTATATGATGATCATTCCTCCGACGATTTTTGCCTTGCTGATCTGGTGGACCAATCAAAGTTTTGGTTTCATCTTTACCCATACCATCGCGGAACTGATTTCCATCATTATCGCGCTTACAGCACTGATAGTGACTGTGGTATCGCGGCATTTTACTAAAAATTATTTTGTGGTTTTCATTGCGATTGCCATTGGCTGGTGTGGATTTATTGATCTGTTCCATACCTTGCTTTACAAAGGCATGCAGATTCTTCCTGTGGACAGTGCCAATCAGGCCACACAATTATGGATTGGCGCCCGCCTGTTGCAGGCTTTTACCATGCTCGTCGCACCATTCATGCTGACACGCGCGATCAAACCTGTCCCGCTGAACCTGTTTTTTGGTCTGCTTAGTGCCGGGATTGTGACTGCAGTCATGCTGGGTTTCTTCCCCACCGCCTTTGTTGATGGGCAAGGCCTGACCCCTTTTAAAATTTACAGTGAATATCTGATTATTGCGGTGCTGGCACTGGCGCTGATACTGGTCTGGCGCCGCCGCGAATATTTATCGGCGCAACTGACGTTTGGGGTCAGTCTTTCCATGCTGACCATGATGGCCTCTGAATTTACCTTTACCCAGTATGTGTCCGTATATGCCGATGCCAATCTGCTGGGGCATATCCTGAAAGTTTATTCCTACTGGTTTATTTATATGGCACTGGTCGAGTCGACCATCAAAGAACCTTTTAGTATGCTGTCCAAGGCGGCCAGCACCTATGACACCATTCCGGATCCGACCTATATTGTCAGTTCCAGCCAAACCATTCAGCAGGTCAATCTGGCAGCAGCCCGGCTACATGGTATTGCTGCGGCACAATTGACCGGATGTTCCGTACATGAACTGGCGCATGATCCTCGTGTAAAGGCTGAGGATTGTCCGGTCTGTTCCAGACTGCAGCATGCACCGCAAGAGTTTTTAATCCAGTTGACTTTGCCGGACCGCAAAACGGTCGAGTGTCATGTCGCCCCCTTTGCAGAACGCCTAGGCAAAAAACCGGTCTGGGTTATGGTGGTGCATGATATTACAGACCGCCAGCTTTTGTTGCAGGATGTACAAAAACGGGTCAAGGAAGTACGTTGTCTGAACCAGATCAACCAGCTTTGCAATAACATACATAGTGACATGGCTGAGCTATTGCAGAAAGCCATGGAAATCATTCCTTCGGGATTTTCCTCTCCGGAAAGGATTCATCTGAGGATTGACAGTGACTGGGGCATTTTTGGCACTGAACCTCCTGCCCAGACGCACTATCTGCAGTCGGCTTTTGGCAATGATACCCAGAAATCCGGAAACTTAATAATCTGGTATGCTCAGGCACCGGATGTGCCCGCTTTTCTGGATGAAGAACAAAGTTTAATCGATCACATCACCAGCCAGATTACCGATGTTTATATCCGGTTACAGTCCCAGGGGCGGGTAGCACGTTTAACCTATCTGTACCAGCTGCTCAGTGAAACTAACCGGGTGATTGTGCATAGTCAGAACCAGCAACAGTTGCTGACTGAGTTGCAGCAGGTACTACTGAAGCTGGGGAGTTTTGCCAAAATTTTGATTGCGCTGAAAGTTGATGATCAGGTAGACAGTCCACTGGTAATTCAGTTCCATCATAATATTAGCGCCAATATTTTGCCCACTTTACAGACTGCCTTGCAGCAGGATCAGAATACTCCGTTGAATCATCTGAAAAATACCAGCCCGGACGTGGATGTTTATAGCTATACATTGATCAATGATCCTGATAAGAGTGTTTCTCCAGAATACCGGACCTGGATACACTATTTAAAACAGGAGCAGATCCGTCAAGCGGCATTAACTCCATTGCTGTTACAAGGCCATTTCTGGGGACTGGTCGGGCTGTATACCACGGGCCAGGTGGAATTTGACCAGGAGCAAATTCAGCTACTTCAAAATCTCTCCAGAGATATTTCATTTGCGCTGGAGCGTTTTGCAGCGGAGCAGCGGCGTCAAACAGCCGAAACCTATTCACAGCAGATGGAACAGCGTTTCCAGCAGGTGTTTTTACAGTCACCTGTACCCATGCATATTATTTCCATGCAGGATGAACGTATTCTTGCAGTCAATCTGGCCTATGAAAAATGGTTGGGATATAGTCTGGCCGATTTTCAAAATCGGGAAGCCTGGCTGAAAAAGGTGGCACCTGATATAGAACAAAGACAGGTGATGCAGCAGAATTGGAAAGATGCCTTGCAACTGGCCAAAGATGGCAAACAGGTACAATTTCCTGAAATCACTTTTTTGGCAAAAGATGGCAGTCCCCGTATTGCACAGCGTACACTAGCGGTTGTAGGTAATGACGTAATTGTTGCTTGGAACGATGTCACTGCTATCCGGAAAACCGAACAGGAATTACGAGACAGTGAGCAACGTTTCCGTGGAATGGTGGAGCAGACTGTGGTCGGAATGTATGTATTGCGAGACAATCAGTATTTATACGTCAATCCAAGTTATGCCAATATGCTGGGTAGATCTGCCACAGAGCTCAACGGACATAATATCCTGGAGTTTAGAGATGCGACTCCAGACACGTTGGCGTTGATTCACCAAGCTGAGGATAGGACACAGGCGGCAGAGCATTTCAGTATGCCATCTATCGTTTCATTTCGACATCGAAATGGTCAGATCCGGGAATTTTCTTTGCATAGCCGTCACATTACTTGGGACGATGGCTTGCCTGCCGAAATTGTTATGGCACAGGACATTACCGAGCAAAAGCAGGCACAGGACCAGATTGCCCGGCAGCTGGAACAGCTGGAGGCCACCATGTATGGCACCTTGCAGGCGGTATCGATCATGGTGGAATTGCGCGATCCTTATACCGCAGGGCATGAACGCCGTGTCGGCTTGATTGCCAGTGCGATTGCCAAAGAAATGGGCTGGGATGAAAAACGCTGTCTGCAGATGGAAGAAATTGGACTGGTACATGACATTGGTAAAATTTCTATTCCTTCCGAGATTCTGACCAAACCTTCTCGTCTGACTCATCTGGAAATGGAAATGATGAAAGGCCATGCACAAGCCGGCTATGAAATTCTCAAGGATGTTCCTTTCAATATTCCGATTGCTGAAATCATTGGCCAGCATCACGAACGGATGGATGGCACCGGTTATCCTAAAGGATTAAAAGGTGATGAGATCCATCCGCAGGCCCGTATTCTGACCGTGGCAGACGTGATTGAGTCAATGGCTTCGCATCGTCCTTATCGTGCGGCTTTGGGGGTTGATGTGGCCCTGGCAGAAATCTTACGTGGACGCGGAACGATTTATGATGCGGAAGTGTGTGATGCAGCAGTACGTTTAATTAAGGAAAAGGGATATGTCCTGCCAAGTTAAACAGGCTTGAAGACCAGCTGAATAGCAGCCAAAAAGTTATTCACTCTTTGAGTTTAATGGGAATTGGGAAGACCGATATTTTCGAATGCTTTAAATTGAAGTGTTAAGGTGTGTTCAGAATTAGGTCAATAAAACTATTCCGTTTATAGTTTCGTTATGGATAGATACCTATTTACAGATGCTCAATGAGAAAAAATGGAACTACTCTGCCTCGGTAAAGTCACAGATCGGGGTCGGATCGGTACAAATAATAGATTATTTCTAGACGCGCTATTGTGGATTACACTTAGAGGTAATCGAAGGAGAGATTTACCATATAATTTTGGCAAATCGAATACTGTTTTAAAAGGTCGCTACTGCTGGGTGAAAGCCCGTGTATTTGAGAATTTTTGAATTAGTCAATGTGGATTCTGATCTTGAATACGCCATGGTGCAAAAGGGAGAGCTATTCCTAAGCGATTGGTCAATCAAAAGATGGAATGACTACTAAAATCCTTGCCTTAGTCGAGAGTTTGGGAAATTTGGTTAAATTCCGCTTAATGCCCGGACAATCTCATGATCTTGCTGAAGTTAAGCCACTGATTAAAGATATAGATTTTCAGGCATTATTAGTAGATAAAGCTTTTGATGTAGCTTAGTTATTGAAGGAGCTTAGTTATTGAAGGAGCTTGATCATCGTGGAGTAAAAGCAGTTATTCCCCCAAAAGCCAAGCGTAAAGTTCAGCGTATATTTGATCGTTGTATGTATAAATGGCGGCATTTCATCGAAAATTACTTTTGCAAATTGAAAGAATTCAAACGTATTGCCATGCGTAGTGATAAAATAGACTCAAATTTTGCCGCCATGATTTATATTTGTGTGAGCGTAATTAACCCTCGTTAATTTTCAACACACCTTAGATTAGCTTGTAGATGTATTATTAAAAAAATCGAGTAACTCAGAGTATTGAAAATCTCCTAAATCTACTCCATTTTGCGCACGTATTCGAACAGATGATAGTTGCGCTTCCTGCTCACCAATGATGATCAGATAAGGTATTTTTTGTAGCGTATTTTCACGGATTTTATAGTTCAATTTCGTTTGACTTAAATCTAATGTTGCCCTAAAGCCATACTTTTTAAGCGATTCTTGCACTTGTTTGGCGTAATCATGTTGTGTATCTGTAATTGGTAAAATTGCGATTTGAACTGGTGCAAGCCAAAATGGGAAATGTCCCACATAGTGTTCAATTAAAATACCAATAAAGCGTTCAAAAGATCCAAATAAAGCCCGATGTAACATCACAGGTCGTTGTTTTTGATTATTTTCATCAATGTAATGAATATCAAAACGTTCTGGTAAATTTAAATCAACCTGAATCGTCCCGCATTGCCATTCACGACCAATAGCATCTTTTAAGGTAAATTCAAGTTTGGGACCATAAAATGCACCTTCACCGATATTTAAGGTATAAGGGATATCAAGCTGTTCAAGAGATTGTTTTAGTGTATTTTCTAAAAAATCCCAAATTTCATCTTTACCGACACGATGATCAGGACGTGTGGATAATTTGATCGAAATTTCATTGAAACCAAATTGTTCATAAATTTTGTAAATGAGAGCAATCGTATCTTTACATTCAGATAAAAGCTGGCTGTCAGTGCAAAAAATATGGGCATCATCTTGGGTAAAATGGCGAACGCGCATTAATCCATGTAAAGAGCCAGATGGCTCATAGCGATGAACTTTACCAAATTCTGCCATGCGTAACGGTAAGTCTCTATAACTTCTTAATTCATGTGCATATAGACAAACTGCGCCAGGACAACTCATTGGCTTAAGCGCGTAACTCCGCTGATCTTTAGTGACTGTGGTAAACATGTGCTGCTGATAGTTTTGCCAGTGTCCCGAAATTTCCCAAAGCTCACGATCCATGACATCGGGAGTATTAACTTCAATATAACCCGCATCATCTTGTTGCTGGCGTAAATAATCTGTCAATAACTGAAATAATTTCCAGCCTTTCGCATGCCAGAATACGGCACCAGGTGCTTTATCATCAAAATGTAGCAAATCAAGTTGCTGTGCTAATTTACGATGATCTCGTTTTGCTGCTTCTTCAACTTGCTTTAAATGTTTTTTTAATTGTTTTTGGTCAGCCCAACATGTGACATAAATTCGTTGCAACATAGGGTTTGTAGAGTCGCCTTGCCAATATGCACCAGAAACATGAGTCACTTTAAAATGTTCTAAAAATTCAGTATTTGGAACAAGTGGACATAAGTAAACATCAGAGAAATCATTATTTTGATGAAAATATAATGTGCTTAAATCACTCATATTTTTTAAGTGTTGATATTTAAAATCAGAATTTTGCTGTTTAAAAAAATCAGCGGCTTGATCGGACGTAATCTTTTCTGTGCGTATATCTAAATGTTGTTGTACCCACTCATGCATTTTCAGTTCAATTTGTTGCAAATCATCCTGATTAAAGGATGGAGTATCGGCGAAGTCACAATAAATACCATAATCAGTAATTTTATATTCTACGGGGTGAGCAGAAGGGTATAACTGATGGACAGCTTGTGCCAATAGATAAGCATAGGAGTGTCGTAGTAGATTTAAATGATTGTCATCGTTCAGACTGAAAAGTTCGATGTGACAGTCATGCTGGATAACATAGTGTAAATCAACGAAATGAGCGTCAACTTTAGCGAGAAAAGCTTTTTTATAGCTTTGAATTTTGAAACGAGACAAAACCTCAGAAATCGCCATGGATTGTTCGAGTTGAAAATGGTGAGTTGAACCAAGAAAATTAAACTGGATATTCATATAGAGTCATCTAAATACGGGTAAGGCTATTGCAGATTAGCGGTCAATTTCTAAAGCTTGACCCTGACAGTTAAGATAAGGTTGCTGTTGATGCCATGCGAGTTGACCAGAAATGATGGTTGTATCCACCAGATGGCGGAATGTTTTCTTTTGGAAGGGTGTCCAGCCGCAACGCATATAATTGGTTTGTTCAGCTACAGATTGTTTTTGATGATTTTCACGGATGAGGACTAAATCTGCCCAATAACCTTCACGGATATAACCTCGATCTTTAATGCGGAATAAATCAGCAACCTGATGTGAGGTTTTTCTTACCAGTGTTTCAATCGATAGTTTTTGATCTGCCACTAATTCTAATAATGCAGGTAATGCATGTTGAACTAGAGGTAAGCCTGAAGGGGCATTAAAATAAGATTGTTGTTTTTCTTGCCATGTATGCGGTGCATGATCTGTACCAATAATATCAAGACGATGGCTATTAGAAACTGCCTCAATAAGCGCCTGTTTGTCATTGCTAGTCTTAATAGCTGGATTACATTTTATTAAATGGCCTAAATCAGCATAATCAGATTCATCAAAAGTTAAGTGATGTATACATACTTCAGCAGTAATATGCTTTTTGTCCAATGGCAAATTTTTAAATAAGCAAAGTTCTTTTGCTGTTGTCAGATGTAGCACATGTAACTGTGTACCGAATTTTTCAGCGAGTGATACGGCTAACCGAGAGCTTTCAAAACAGGCTTGTTTATCCCTAATTCTAGGATGTAGGTATGCAGGGACATCTTCGCCATATTGATCACGATAAAACGCTTCCAGTTGTTTAATCCGTGGCGTGGATTCGCAATGTGTTAATAAAATAGTGGGTACATTAGCAAATAAGCGTTCTAAAATCTTTGGATCATCAACCAGCATATTACCCGTTGATGCTCCCATAAAGACTTTAACACCGCTGACCAATTTAGGATCAAGTGCTTCAACAATCTCTAAATTTTGTGCACTTACACCAAAGTGAAATGCATAATTGGCTATGCTATGTTGGGCTGCAATTCCTTTTTTATAGTGTAGTGCAGTTAAGTCCAATGTAGGAGGATTGGTATTTGGCATATCCATGATACTGGTAATTCCACCTATCGCAGCTGCCAAAGACTCTGAGGCAAAACTCCCTTTTTGTGGTGAGCCTGGGTCACGGAAATGTACTTGATCATCAATCATGCCTGGGAGTAACCATGCTCCATCAGCCTCGATGCTTTTAGCATTGTATATACCCGTTATATTAGGTTGGATTTTACTAATACGACCTTGCTGAATCAGGACATCACAGATTTGTTGCTGCCCCTCATTAACCATATTCGCATTACGTATGATTAGATTTGGGGGTTGTCTAAAATTCATTTTGTAATGCCTTATAACCTTGTACCAACTCAATATTGGTGCTCACCACACTTTCAGAAAATTCACTGATAGAAATATCGATTGGAGGGTACTGACTTAAGTCCGTTCGAGCATTGATATAGCTCATCGCAGGTACATAAAATGATTCAGGCAAATCGCGACCATCGACCACTGCATTATGACGGATGGCACTATGATCACCGACTTTACAGTTGAATAAGACGCTGTTAAAGCCGACAAATACGCGGTTACCAATCACACATGGACCATGAACAATCGAACGATGGGCGATGGATGAGTTTTTTCCAATCGTGACTTGTGCACCTGCTTTTGAATGAATGACAACACCATCTTGGATATTTGAATTTTCACCGATAATGATGGGTTGCATGTCGCCATTTTCATCTACTTCATCTGCACGGATCACTGCATAAGGACCGACAAATACGTTAGCTTCAATGATGACTTTTCCACAGATAATTGCGGTTTGATCAATATAAGCGGATTGGTCAATGATAGGGAGATGACCAGTTGGATTTTTACGAATCATGGTAATGTCTTCGATGTTGTATAAATTGGCTAAATGATGGGCTGAGTTAAAATTGTGGCGTGTTGTTTGTTTAATCCAAGATAAAAACAATTGGGACGATCAGTGTGGCAGGCGGATCCAGTCTGTTCGACCAAAAAGAGAATGCTGTCACCGTCGCAATCAAGTCTGGCTTCAATGAGTTTTTGACGATGTCCTGAACTTTCGCCTTTTCGCCATAAGCGCTGCCGCGAGCGAGACCAATAGCAAACCTGTCTTGTATTCAGGGTTTCAAGTAGTGCATCACGGTTAATCCAAGCAAGCATTAAGACATCTTTACTCTGTATATCTTGTGCGATTGCAGTGATTAATCCATCCTTGTTCCAAGGAATGGCATCAATAATGCTTGCCAGTTCATAACATTGCCCCATCTTTCCTTGTTCGATATCTAGAAAAATTGTCGAACTTACCATTGCCATGAACCCTGCGCGACTGCATCGTGGGCATGTAAACTTTCAGCATGGATGACTTTGAAGTTAAATCCTGCAATACCTGAGTAGTTGACAAATGCGTGGTATAAGCGGCGTAAAGCATCTTCACAGAACATTAAATTTTGACCATTTGCTAATGCAAATGCCTGCTCATCTACACGTTTGACAGCAGTCTGAACGGGTGTTGCCAAGGCTTGTTCTGCATGTGAAATGAATTGTCGAATTGGAATGGACTGTAAGCAAGGGGCTAATTTAAAACGTAGCTGAGCAAAACTTCTTTGGCTGTGTGGTGTTGCTACAATCGCGTCTGTTGTACCTAACCACGCCATGACATCATCCGTGTTTTGTGGATTTATTTTTTTTGTATCAACGGCATCTTGAAAGCTTTTTTGAATGAGGTCTCGTGCCAAAGCCGCAGAACAAGGACAGGTTGAAGAATAGGTGATTTCTATTGCTAATTCAGCTTCAAAAGTATGCTCATTTAACTGACAGCATAAGCTGAAGGGATAGCTTTTCCAGCCCGATAGTACACTGATTAAAGCAGGTTGTTCTAAGTTAAACTCCGCTTGAATATCAAGGCGGGCTTGTTGAGAGAGCTCAGTATGACTTGCTAAGAAATCCTGAAGTGTTTGATAAATGTGATTTAAAGTTAGGTCAGGCAGTGAATGGAGCTCCAGCAGTCGAGTATACAGTCTAGACATATGGATGCCTTTGGCCTGAGGATCATCTAAGCTGACATAGGCATTTACTTTACTGGCACACAGTGTGTTTTGAATTTGAATGGGCAAAGCAATATTTTCCATTCCGACCCAATCAAGAGGATAGGTATGTGTGTGAAGAAAAGGCGCAGACGAGATATCTGGGAGTTGCGAGGCATTCATATTGGAAAGCAAGTATTAAATGTTATGTTATAACATAACAGATAATGAGTATTGTTTCTAGTCCGCCCTTAATAAGAACCGATAAATACTCAATTTTCTATTTTATTTTTTGGAATTTCTACAATATCCAAATAAGATTAGAGAATGTCCTGTGAGTTGGAAATCATGATTTTCTGCAATACTTAAAAGTAATTTTTCAATTTCTTCATTCTTAAACTCAATGATTTGGTTTGGTTTTTTGACATACAAGATGATCGTGGGAAGTATCTTGTTTTATTTCAAATAGGGCATGATTATGATCAAAGTTATGGCGTTGAATAATACCTGCCATTTCAAATTGAGTTAAGACACGATAAACCGTCGCTAGTCCAACATCTTCATCTTGTTCTAAGAGTTTTTTATAAATATCCTCTGCACTCAGATGGTGAGGACTTGAGTTTTCTAATATTTCTAAAATTTTTATTCGCGGAAGAGTGACTTTTAGTCCTGCTTTTCTCAGGTCTTGATTGCTAATCGCCATATATATAATCCGTATTTGATAAGGATGGGGGAATGTAAATTTTGAGGAAGAACTTTTAAACTCATAAGTTATGTTATAACATAACAATAATGATGGTAAACTTATTAAAATTGCCAAGATGACATTTAGAGTTGCGAGATTGTAATAACTGAATATGAAGCATCTTTTAATTATAGGGTTACTTTTTTGTCTTTCAGCATGTAGTCAAAAACAAATAGGGCAATTGATTTACTCATCGAATGCCTCGGGGAAATATGCCATAACAAAACATAAATCTGTGCTGTCAAATCGATTATTCAAGAAAATTGCACCAATTTCTTATCAGCATTGGCTATCTCAACCTTTAAATAAAGATCAAGTTCTTCGTTATAAAGAGTTTTTAAAAAATAATAACTTACACAGTGTCATGCCTGAGTTTGAGTTATTTCAAACTGCGAGAGATTGGCAAAATTGCAATGCATCCGAATATGAAATTCCACCTCAAGAAATTTGGAGCAATATTATTCCGACCTTAAAAATTTTGAAGGAATTGGTTGATGTCAAAGTGATTGATGATTTTACAGTCACTTCTGTCTACCGTAATTCTGTATTAAACCGTTGTGCGAGTGGTGCTGATTCTTCAAGGCATGTTTTTAATGCAGCACTCGATTTTCGAATTGGTTATGAACAACCAACGCCAGAAGAATCTGGAGTGATTCAGCAAACAAAAACTAAATTGTGTCAATTTTGGGTCGAAAAGGGAGTCACTTTAAATATGGGACTTGGTATTTATACTTCTGGGCAAATTCATATTGATAGTGCTGGATATCGTACATGGGGACCAGATCATAAAAGTACCTCATCACCTTGTATCACTCAGCTTTTGTCCAATCAGAATAATAAAGGAACACGAGATGAATGAATTAAAACTCAGTGTTGTGCAGCAAAGAGTGTTAACAATTTTGCAGAATGAGCAGAAGGCAATGAGCGCCTATGCTTTATTAGAAAAGGCAAAATCTTTCGGATTGCAATCTCCAGTACAGATTTATCGTATTCTAAAAAAATTATCAGGCTATGGACTGATACTTAAACTCAATACATTGAACAAATATTTAGCGTATGAATTGAAGAAGAAGCAAAGCTATTTGCTCGTCACGATTTGTACAGAATGTCAGGCAGTACAAATCGTTGATTCACCTCAGTTTGCTCACGCCATCGAACAGTCAATTTTCCCTCAAAATTTTAACTCTAAACATCATTATTTAGAGCTCGCAGGTCAATGTGCTTTATGTTTTTCCAAACATAACAGCCCTTTATTAACATAAAAGTGAGAAAGTCAATGGATCATCCTTTAGCCATCCCAGCAAAATTACCTGTAACTGTGCTGTCAGGATTCCTCGGTGCAGGTAAAACGACATTACTCAACCATATTTTAAATAACCGTGAAGGCCGTCGTATTGCTGTCATTGTCAATGATATGTCGGAGGTGAATATTGATGCTGCTTTAGTACGAGAGGGAGGTGCAGAACTTTCTCGTACAGATGAAAAGCTGGTCGAGATGAGCAATGGTTGTATTTGTTGTACGTTGCGTGAAGATTTATTGGTTGAGGTTCGTCGCCTTGCACAAGAACATCGTTTTGATCAATTGGTCATTGAGTCAACTGGAATTTCTGAGCCATTACCTGTAGCAGAAACCTTTACTTTTGAAGATGAAAATGGTGTGTCACTGAATGAGTTTGCGCGACTTGATACCATGGTGACGGTTGTAGATGCCTTTAATTTTTTAAAAGATTACAGCTCGTATGATAGTTTGCAACAACGTGGAGAATCATTGGGTGAACAAGACGAGCGTACAGTCGTTGACTTACTGATTGATCAAATTGAATTTTGTGATGTCATCATCTTAAATAAAGTGGATCTGATCAATGAAGAAGAAAAGCAACGTTTATTTGCAATTTTAAATAAGCTCAATCCACGCGCAAAAATTGAAATTTCTGAATTTGGTCAAGTTGATTTAGATAAGGTTTTAAACACGGGACTTTTTGATTTTAATGAAGCTTCTCAAGCTCCAGGCTGGCTGAAAGAATTGCGTGGTGAACACACGCCTGAAACAGAAGAATATGGAATTAAAAGTTTTGTATATCGTGCCAGACGTCCATTTCATCCACAACGCTTTTATGATTTCATCAATTCAGAATGGCAAGGTGTAGTCCGTTCTAAAGGTTTTTTCTGGCTGGCATCAAACCCTGAATTTGCTGCTTCTTGGTCACAAGCGGGTGCGATGGCTAGACATGGTGTTGCAGGCTATTGGTGGGCAACGGTTCCTGACGAGTATTGGCCAGAGGATCAGCAAAGCCGTGATGAAATCATCAAAAATTGGGATGAGCGTACTGGCGATGCACGACAGGAAATTGTACTGATTGGGATGGATATGGATGAGCATAGTTTAATCCAACAGTTTGACCAATGTTTACTGACGGATGAGGAAATGGCTGGGGGACCTGAGCAGTGGAAGCTTATGCTTAACCCATTTCCCGATTGGGAAAATTTAGGCCAATCTTTAGATAATTGATTTGAATGTGTAAACAGACTCTTTTGTTTAAATGAGTGAGCAAAAGAGTTTGTTATCTAATATATGAAATATTTTGAAGATATCTCTGGTTTTAGTCTAAGTCTTTATCACTCTGACAGTACAAGTCATATAGGGTCTGCATGATTTTTAATATTCGTATATCACTTAATTGATAAATAATCTGCTTACCTTCACGACGTGTTGATACTATTTTACTTTTTCTCAGTACAGTCAGTTGTTGTGACAAGGTCGGCTGGTAAACCCCAGCAGATATTTCAATTTTTTGAACATTCAATTCACCATCAACTAAGACACATAAAATTTTAAGACGATCAGGATTGGATAAGACTTTTAAGCAATCAGTCACAAGATTGACTTTGGAAAAGTCTATTTTTAATTCATTGTTATTCATAAAGTTATCCTAAAAATCCACCTTATTCTATAAAAAAGTAAAGTAACACTTGAATATAGTATATAATTATATATTATTAATAAATATATTGTTTGGTGTATTTTGTATGTTATGCATGACTATCTAATTTCCTTTACTGGTGGATTGTCGAGATGCGAAACCAGCGTGATTCAGGACTGAGTATGCCAAAGCTGATCCTACCTTTCATTCAGATCAATATGAAAGGTGGACAGTTCCCAACGCCAGAAGAGAATGGGGGTTTCTTATTTAAAACTTCCACTCAATTACTTTAAATAGGCATTTTTTCAAGATTAAACAAAAAGGTTTGTCTGTTGTTTAATTGCTTTAGTAAATAGAGGAACAGTGGCTATGTGGGTATTGATACTTGAAGGGCTGGCCATCGGTGGGTTATTGGGTTTAACCGGTGCTGGTGGTGGTATTCTGGCTGTACCGGCACTGATGGCGAGTCAGGGTTGGACTGTGGCACAGGCTGCACCTGTAGGCTTGCTTGCAGTCACTTTGTCCGCATTCGTTGGAACGTTCGAAGGTTTATTCAAGCGTATTGTACGTTATCGTGCTGCACTCTGGATCGCCTTGATCAGTATTCCTTCAGCCCGTTATGGCGTGCATTTAGCCGATATAGTTTCTCCAGTCTGGTTGACGCTGGCTTTCAGCCTGGTGATGCTGATTGTGGCTTACCGGATATTCTTTAACAAAGTCAATGACTATGAAAATCCACCGTGTAAAGTCAATCAAACGACCGGTCGCCTGATCTGGAATTTGAAAACTGCCTCGTTCCTCGCCGGTATTGGTGTAGTTGCGGGTTTATTAACTGGCCTGCTTGGGGTTGGTGGTGGTTTTGTAATTGTTCCAGCGCTGCGTAAATTCACAGACCTCGATATGCGTAGTATCGTTGCGACTTCCCTGATGATTATCTTCCTGATTGGCAGTGTCAGTATTTCTGCCCACGTTCTGGATGGCTTTCAATATCCTGTTTCGGTTACGCTGACTTTTGTTCTAGCTTGTATCATTGGGATGCTCATTGGGCGTAGTTTGATACCTTTGATAAAGAGTAATCAAATCCAAAAGGTTTTTGCCACGACCGTGATTGGGGTGGCAATCTATTTAATCTATTCAGCACTCATAGGCTAGTCCTGTGCACTGTATGGATAAAGAATGCATGAGTTGATGTATGACTACATGATCTGTCATCTGAATGAATATCAAACAGGTGTAGAGTCTAAAATGAATTTAGCAAATGGGCTGTTTGCAATAGTGTGATCGTTGCAACAGTGCTGGAATGAGAGTTTATAACAAAGTGCTTTTAAGTTGCTGATCTGGCTTTTATAACAGATGAGGCTGATTTTGATGAGTGAGGAAGAGTAGAAATGATGAAAACTGCAGAGCAAATGATCCTGAATGCGAAAAGACGGATTCAGGAAGTGAGTGTAGATGACTTACTTGAAGCCATGAAAAATCATAAAACCATTCTAATTGATGTTCGGGAACCAGATGAATTTCAGGCGGCAGCGATAGACCGTGCGGTGAACTATCCTCGTGGTGTTTTAGAAATGAGGATTCACCAGCATCCTTTGGCGAGCCATCATTGCGATACCCTACAGGCACTGGAACATCTTAAAGATCAGCCGATCTATTTGATCTGTGGTACAGGCGGCCGTTCTGCACTGGCTACAGATACTTTGCAGAATATGGGTTTTACTCAGGTTAAATCCGTTCAAGGGGGATTTCAAGCATGGCTAGAGCTGGGCTATCCGGTACAAAAATAATCTATTGAATAAGCAAAACCTTATTGTTGATTGTTTAGTTTGAGAGAAAATCATGAAATACAAAGAATTAACCCAGAATATTTCAGGTAATTTAAGAACGCTCAGCCAGGATTCACCTGATTTAATGAAAAGTTTCAATCAATTATCCCAGATCGCAATGCGTGATGGTGTGATTGATTCCAAAACCAAGGAATTGATTGCCTTGGCGATTGGTGTGGCTGCACGTTGTGATGGTTGTATCGGTTTTCATGTCAGGACGTTGGTCAAAATGGGTATGACCCTGCAGGAGCTGGAGGAAGCTCTGGGCGTTGCTGTGTATATGGGCGGTGGACCTTCATTGATGTATGCCGCAAATGCCCTGGAAGCATTTAAAGAGTTTTCCAACTGATTGGATAGTGGAGTAAATGGAGGGATGAAATGAGTCAGCACTGGAATGAATTGTATACCCAGACGCAGGACTTATACGGCACAGCAGCAAACCTGTTTATCCATGAGATTGCGGAAAAAATCCGGATAGAAGGTAAAACACTGGCTATTGCTGAAGGGGAAGGACGGAATATCCTGTACCTGGCTGAGCAGGCAAGACAGCAGGGTTACCCTTTTTCAGCGGAAGTTTGGGATTATTCCGATGTTGCTTTGAAGCATCTGTCCAGCAAAGCCGAAGCCACAGGGATAAAGCTGGAACTCCGACATGTTGATTTAACAGCAGCGAAATGGCCGTCCGAGCGTTATCAAAACGTGATTTGTGTATTTGGTCATTTCGATACAGAAACGCAAAAAAAGGTTTTAGAAGGCATAAGAGAATCTTTGCTAAACGGTGGATGGTTTATCGGTGAGCTGTATTCCAAGGAGCAGATCAACTATAAAACTGGTGGCCCTAAAAATATCGAATATTTATACGATCCGTGGGATATTTTGCAGGTTTTCAAGCAGGATCATATCCATCATTTTTATGTTGGAGAGCAAGAAAGACAGGAGGGAGAATTACATTGCGGTAAATGTCATGTTATTCAATTTGCGATACAAGCGATGAAGTAAAAATAAGTGAATTATTAAATGTGATGTAAATATTCAGCATTGCAGTACTTTAAAAAGAGGTTTTATTATGTCAAATCGGTTCAAAAATAAAGTTGCCCTAGTTACTGGTGCGGGTTCTGGAATTGGGAAAAGCACAGCTATGCTTTTAGCGAAGCAGGGTGCAAGTGTTGTAGTCTCTGATATTAATTTTGAAGCAGCACAGAAAGTTGCTGAGGAAATTGTATCTTTAGGCGGTAAAGCGGCTGCGAATAAAGCCAATACGGCTGAACCTGAAGACATGAAAGCAGCGGTTGAATTTTCAATTAGCACATATGGTGCCCTTCATTTAGCTTTTAACAATGCTGGAATATTGGGTGACGTTCAGCCAATTGCAGATTTAAGTATTGAAGCTTGGCGTCGTGTGATTGATATTAATTTGAATGCGGTCTTTTATGGCTTACATTATCAAATTCCTGCAATATTGGCAGCCGGCGGTGGTGCAATTGTGAATACAGCATCAATTTTAGGTTTAGTTGGGACTGAAAATATTTCTGGTTATGTTGCAGCTAAGCATGGTGTAACCGGGCTTACTAAAACGGCTTCGCTAGAATATGCTAAAAAGGGTATTCGTATTAATTCAGTACATCCTGGTTATATTAAAACACCTTTAATTGGTGAGTTTGATGAAGCTGAACTGACAAAATTGCATCCAGTTGGTCGTTTAGGAAATCCGGAAGAAGTTGCTCAGGTCGTTGCTTTCTTACTTTCTGATGATGCATCTTTTGTAACGGGCAGCCAGTATGTAGTAGATGGTTCATATACTTCACAATAGTTAATTTTAGGAAAGGCCTTCACCTAATTGAGAAGGTTTTTCCTTTTAGGGTTTATATATAAGTATATGTTTTACAAATAAAAAACTTATGGAATTCATCAGGTGTTTATATGAAATATCGTGTCAACTTATTTTAAGCCTAGGCAATTTAATTTTTTGATTAAATAGCAGTTAGTAAGATGTATTTTATTAGCTAAAGTTCCCACTAACTTTTAATGGAAACTTTAACTATGGTTTTAGATTTTATTCATAGGCGAGTTAAAGTAAACTGTTAATAAAATTATCAGGATCAATTTCATCCGTCACAATAACATGTACGCCAATATTTTTGAGTTTTTCTCGCAATCTGTCACCCATCCCTGTAGTTACGAACATGTCCATAGGTAACAGTTTTTCTAGTACCTCACCCGACTGAGAAAATGATGCTTCTTTCTCCACCTCAATGAGCTGTTTGTCCATAACTTTCCCATCTTTGAGCTCATATTTCCAGAATTTTCGGCATTTCCCAGCGTGCGGAGTAATATGACGTCGGTTCTGTGATGTAATTACAATTACCATAAAGATTTCTCCAAACCAAACCGATACTACTGCTCTTTATAGGTATGTATCGGTTCATGATGATTCATAAGTTAAGCTTGTAGTGACAAAAACTATTCAAAAACATAGCTAATACTATTCAAGCAAGATTTTTCAAAACAAACTGAGGTGACTTGATAAAGAGTTTCAACAAAGCTTGGGCTGAGCTTGAGGGATGACGAACTCCACGTTCCCAACTTTCTAAGGTACGGGCGGAAATACACAGTTTTGATGCTAGTTCTGTCTGTGAAATATTTAGAGCTTGCCGGATCCTTACAATTTGTTGTGCTAAATCCAGACAACAGTTGCTATTAAAATCACTTTTTGGGAGATGTGCCTGATCATGCTGAAGTAGATTCATCATTGTCTCCTCCTTATCGATATACTAGAAAGTTGTAATAACACTTTGAAAAATCCAAAGGTCATTGAGACTGTGACAGCCTGATTTCAAATAAATTTGAATACAGGTAAATTAAAAGCCATATTCATTATTACGGATAGGATCACTGTGACTGAAGATGCTAATTGTGAGCTGCTCACATGTTTTGGATAGATGAATATTTTCAGCCATATCGGAAACTGCGGCAGACTGCTCAGCGATACCACATCTGCTGATTTAGTGGATGAGTGTTAAAGGAGGAGCACGACCCTGAGGAATCAGGAACCACGGAGCAGGTGGGGACAGCGTATATGGGACAACTGTACTGAAGAATTGTAGTAATATCTGAGTCCTGATCAGTACTAGTCTGAGTTTCGTATCCAGTAGCGGTAGGGTATAGCTGTGCACTAGGCAAAACTGACAGTCATGCCCGGTATGTGCATCATCCCGCTCTTGATGTTCATGTCGATCCTGCACATGTGTGAAGACATGTGCATTATTTTGGTCTGCTCCGCTGGCTTGATTGCTATGCGGATGTGATGTTGCGAAGCTGTGGTGTGGATGAACGTTAGTAACTTCTAGATGTAATGCTGCGGCAATAGTTTTACATACCGAAAAAACACTGTGTTTTTCTGGCAATAAAGGCTGCAGCAACACAGCGATCTGTAACAAGATTGCTGATAACCCCAGCAATCTTCCCAACATCATGAGCACTTCACTACACTTTTATGGACATTACATAAGTTATAATATAACAAAATATAAAATTTATAATTGAAAAATAGACGATAAAATCGATTTTAATCTGCTACTAAACATAATTTTATTTTTTCTTTATGGAATAGGAAGCATAAGATCATTCTGAAGCGAATGAGGTCTTATTAAAGTTGGACTGCATTGTAGGTTTAGTTATTAAAAAGTCATTGTATTTTCTATGAGGATAGATTTGATGTTTAACTCAAGATTAGCTTATATTTATTTTACTACTTATTTTTATTTTAAATACTTATAAATATAAGTCGCGGATAACAACTGTTCTAATAGAGGAAAATCATGTTTAATATTCTGATGTATCTACCTTGGGGCAAGGTGCCTGAAATCACTTGTCAGGAATTATTGCAGAAACGGGAAATTGTACAGATTGTTGATGTCCGAAGTGCTCAAGAGTTTAAACACAGTCATATAAAAGGTGCTGTTAATTTACCTATTACACAGTTGAATGAATCTACAATACAGTCATTGGGGCTCAATCTGGATCAGCCCGTGGTGACCATTTGTTTATCGGCGCACCGGAGCATTCCAGCGACACGCAGATTGGCCAAGATGGGATATTCAGTCACACAGTTAAAAGGTGGTATGAAATCTTGGTGGAAAAATGGCCTGCCTTGTATCAAAAACTAAGTTTTAAATATGCTCTGTGAGCTTCTAAATTTAAAAAAGGAGTAAGACTATGTCGACTCAACCCAATGTAAAAGATTTTTTTGATCCTAAAACAAATACATTCAGTTATGTAGTTTCAGATCCAGGTACAAAACAATGTGTGATTATCGACAGTGTGCTCGATTATGACTCTGCTTCAGCAGTGACATCTACCACGCATGCCGATCAAATCATCGCGTATGTCAAAGAGCAGAGCTTACAGGTTAAGTGGATTTTAGAAACGCATGTACATGCAGATCATTTAACAGCAGCACAATATTTAAAACAGCAGCTGGGTGGAAAAACAGCGATGAGCGAACGGATTTCACTGGTACAGGAAACCTTTAGCTCAATCTATAACATTGATATCAAAAAGTTCAATGCTTTCCAGACATTTGATCATGTATTCCAGGATCATGAAAAATTTCATATTGGCAACTTACAAGCCTATAATATTCCTACCCCTGGACATACACCTGCATGCTTGAGTTATGTGATTGGAGATGCTGTTTTTGTAGGTGATACCTTGTTTATGCCTGATTATGGAACGGCACGATGTGATTTTCCGAAGGGCAGTGCTGAGACTTTATTTGATTCTGTGCAGACCCTCTATCAGTTGCCTGAAAACACTCGTGTTTTCCTGTGTCATGACTATTTACCGGAATCACGTCATGACTACATCTGTGAAACCGATATCAAAACTCAGAAAAAGTCTAATATTCATATTCATACTGGTACAGAAAAAGCGGAGTTTGTTGCAATGCGTCAAAAACGTGATGCAACCTTAAGAATGCCTGAGCTGATTTTGCCATCCATTCAGATTAATATGAACGCAGGACGTTTTCCTCAGCCAGAACAAAATGGCGTATCTTACTTAAAATTGCCTCTCAATTATTTCAAGTAAGCAAAGTATTCTTCTGAACACTCTTTGTACAATACATAACTTTCTCCTGCATCAACTGTAAGAGAAAGTTTTTTAAATTTTAAGTATTTAATTTAATTAACTTTTTATTTATTTTTTTTGCTTTTCAAAACTAAGTATATATTATATATTTGTAGAATGAAAAGTTGAGTAAATACGTAGGAATTTATCTTTAAATTTCATGTTTTTATTCAGCGTATCCCTCTTATTCGATGCCAGTCGAGAGAAAACTTGCTGAAGCGAAGTGGAATCTTTATTGCATTTGCAGCGATACTTTTGCAAATTGCAGTATATTTACAGCCTCTGCTGCCGGAAAAATTTCACATTGCTCCGGTCTGTATGTCGATTACCCACAATCTTCTTTCGCCTGTCGATCATCATCATGTCCACTCAGTTCATCATGAGCTGTTCAAGGATTTGATTCCTCAACATTCCCACGATCACAATAAACATAACCATCAATGCCAATATTGTACGGTTTATGGTGATTTAGTGCTGCCATTTAAGCTGGGGATTGATGAAGTTCTGGACCGGATTCAGGTTCGACTTAATTTCTATCAGCCTGTCTTCCGGCATGTCTATTTCAGCTTACAGAAGTTGTATTTGCTGCCGCAGGGCAGGGCGCCTCCTTTGGCTCTTTAGGACATGATTGGTCACGTCAAACAGTTGTTTTGTTTGCACTACACAACATCTTAAAGAGTTTTAATCATGAAAATTCAGTTTTCGCTGTTCGCTAACAGCGTAATGGTTTCGTTCGCCCTCAAAAAAGTCTATAGCGTATCCGGTATACGGGTTTCATCTCTATACCAGAAGATCGATGTCTGGCAAGGGGTGTCAGTTTCACTGCATCAATCGGCGCTGTTGATGTCCTCCCTGTATTCAATTGATCAGCAGGAGGCAGCATGAATTTAGGGCTAACCGCGCTGGAACTGGCACGTATCCAGTTTGCAT